>CAZMWC010000109.1:0-7332 GCA_964569805.1 uncultured Gallionella sp. | reverse complement strand
ATTCCTCCAGGAACGGGAAGTACTCCTTGTAGCTCTTCAGTTGATATTCGAGAAATTTTGATTGTTCTTTGAATTGTCTCTTCTCAAGTCGTGCCGCAGACACTTCTTCGGCTGCTTTTAATGCCGGACGTTTCTTGCTTCGTAAGGTTGAAGAAATTGAGTCGTCAAACGCCTTGTCAGCTTCGCTGATGAATTGCGCCAACCATTTTCTGCCGCGCAAATATCCTGCATCAAATTCTCGGCGCAGGGCAGCGAGGTACTCCGTTCGCTTTTGAAGGTCACGGGAAACTTCCGCAGCCTTCTGGTCAAGTTGACGCTTTTCCTCGCCAAGTTGCTGCCGGAGCGTGCGGTTGAATTCATCTTCTTTGAGCTTCTTGGATTTGTCGGAGAACCACCCGTGGATCGCGGCGATGCCAGCAGCGACAACGATAAAGCCGATCAATCCTTCTCCGCCCGTAGCCATTCAGCAACCTCTAACGTTAAGTGGCCATCCTATTTGACGCAAAACATTGCATCAAGCAGTGGTCTATTTGTTTGCAAAGCTTCATAATTTAAACAATTTCAGCAGATTAGCTAATTTTAGTGCGGCCTAAAAAATAATTAGGTGAGCCTGAATAATAGGGGACAGACCACGGTTTCCCTTCTCCACCCAACCCTCGCGCACCCTATCCCCCTACGGTCAGCAAGTCAATATGCCAAAAGGCCTAGCCGCCACTCCTAAATGTGCAGCCAATCCACCCGGAACTTGAGATTGTTAGCGCATCGCCATCCGCGCTGCGTTGACCAAAAAACCGGAGCGCGTTTCGCCGTGTGCGCGGGCGTACTCGTCAATTTTTGCCAGCAACAAGCGCGGCAAGGTGATGTTGAGTTCTTCTGCCGGGCCGAAATAACGCTCGACCGGGACTTCCACCACGCCCAAATCCTGCTTGGGGTGCGGCACGCAGATATGCCCCGGTTTGCTGGGGGTTGCGTGATGACTACCTCTCACGCTACGCAACGCCCAGCCGTTTGATTCAAGCCGCCTTGAGCATAAAATCCACATGGATGGCATCGTGGGGGAATATGATTAATCCATCGTTGGTTTTCGACAGCAGTCCGGCGTTCAGCAACGCAGTCACGTCACCATGCACGGCTTTGATATCGCGCCCCACGCGCCGTGCCGCTTCGCGGATGGACATGGCTCCCGCACCCGTCATCACGTTCAGCAGCTCCCAGCGTTTGCCGGATAGCACCTTGAACAGCAGCTCGGGTGATTCAAAGCTGATGCGTGGCGAGGAGGCCTTTCCACCCTTCCATGTTTGAGTCAAATCCCCTAGCGTGTCAGCCAAGGGGCGGATATCAATCGTTACTGTTTTCATCGCAACATCTCCTTACATCCCCGAAAAAATCTGCCACCAGTTTATCAACCGAAATAAAGCGGTATTTCACTTCCTTGCCGCGCACATGCTTGTGGTCGCCCTTGCCCTCCTCGTTGTCGTAACGCAGCACACATGCCCCAGCGAGCACGAAGGCCAGCTGGTATTTGTAGCAATGCATGCTGCCGGAAAGCGGCTCTGGTACCTCCCAAAGCACCACCTCGGCAAATGCCTGTTCCGTGACAGGCACACGACGGTTAAACAATTCACGTGCTTTCATGTTGGAGACAATAACAACAGGCTAGGGTGTTGTCAAATAATCCAACACCTATCTGTAAATGCATCGCGGGGGATGTGCGTACTACCGGAAGTGAAGGTCTGATTAAGTCCGTCGGCCCAATAGATTATTTCGTAGGGGCAATTCACGAATTGCCCATTTCTGGTTACGCCGGACGGTGCGGGCGATTTGCAAAAGGGCGATTCGTGAATCGCCCCTACGGTTGCCGCGTGGATCGCCTGACGCAGATGGTGCAAGCTACACGGAATGAGGGCTTAATCAGACCTTCCTTAGCGCATCGCCATCCGCGCCGCGTCGGCCAAAAAACCGGATCGCGTTTCGCCGTGCGCGCGGGCGTACTCGTCAATTTTTGCCAGCAACAAGCGCGGCAAGGTGATGTTGAGTTTTTCTGCCGGGCCGAAATAACGCTCGACCGGGACTTCCACCACCGCCCAAATCCAGCCGGCGAAGGCGGGATCGGCTTGATGTTCCGCCAAGGTCTTGGCGACAGGAACATCGCCGCCATCCTCAATCACTGTTTCGCACCACAACTCAATCGCCTCGCGGGCGTTATCCACGGCTTTGTCTAAAGTGTCCCCGGCTGAAAAGCAACCGGGCAGATCCGGCACAACCACGCTGAAAGCGGCGGTTTCAGTGCCCGGTTCAATCGCGATAATGAATTTCATGGTCAGCCTCCTTTATTTCAATCCAGCTAGTTTCAGCAGCTTATGCACCAATCCCACGCCCAAATCCTGCTTGGGGTGCGGTACGCAAATATGCCCCGGTTTGCTGGGGTGGGTAAAAACGTGATGACTACCCCTCACGCTACGCAACGACCAGCCGTCCGCTTCAAGCTGCTTGATGACTTGCTTGCTGTTCATGGTGGTTATTATAACCACCAAATAAAAATAGGCAACACTGGATTTTAAGGGGTCAAGGGGTCAGGCACGTCGCCGCTTCCACCAGATGCGGATGCCGACCAGCGACAGCAGCAGCGGTACGCCGGTCAGAAAGCCGATGCTGATGATGCCGAGTTGCCTTTGACTCAATACCAGGCTGCTATCTTTCGCGGCGCGTGGTTGGATGGTGATGAGGCGTTCTTCGCTGGCGAGCCAGTTCACCATGTTTACGCCCAAGTCGATGTTGCCGCCGTTACCGGCAAAACTGTTGGCGAGGAACGATCCGCTGCCGACCACCACGATGCGCTGCTCGCGGTCATTGATGTTGCGTTGCAGCGCCACGGCGACGGTGATCGGGCCGGGGGTGTCGTGCTGTTTGTCGAAGCGCGGTTGCGACACATTGCCAGCGGGCGCATTGCGGCTGACCCAGCCGCGCGCGGCGACTTCGACCAGCACGCGGTGTTCCCATTCCGGGTTCTCGTTCCACATCAGCGGACGCGCCTGCGGGTAGACGGTGATGAGATTGAAATTGCGCGTGGCGGCGTGGGGCGGGTAGGTTGCGCCGAGCGCCCAGGTGGCGGGTGCGTTCATCTCGGCGGCAGCCGGGTCGATCACGATGCCGGGCGGCAGCAGCAGGTCGAGCTGTTCGGCGAGGCGTTCCAGCCCGCGCAATGGTTCGGCATCCACCAGCCACAGCAGGTTGCCGCCGCGTTTGACATAGCGCAGCAGCTTGTCCACTTCGCCCGGCATGAGGTCGAGTTGTGGCTGGGTGATGAACAGCGTGCTGACATTGTTCGGCACTTCCTGCGCTACGGCAAGATTCAGGCTGTTGATGCGGAAGCCGTTCTGCTTGAGTTTTGCGCCAAATGTGCCGAGGTCATGGTTGGCGATGCCATCCAGCTTGCGCTCGCCGTGCCCGTCCAGATACATCACCGTTTGATCACGGGTGTGCGCCAAACGCAGCAGGGTAGCGGTGAGGATGGGCTCGTTGAGCTGGGTGAGATGCTCGCTGCGTCCGGCGTATTCGAGCACCATCTCGCCGTTGAGATGGATGTTTGCCGCACGGGTTTTTTCAGGTTCTTTTTCGGGGTCGATGAAGGCCAGGTTGATGTCGGGTTTATAGCGCTGATAGAGCGAAATGAAGTTGCGGATGATCTTGCGGATATCGCCCAGTCGCGCGTCCTGCTCGGTGGCATACACGGTGATGCTGATCGGTCCGGACAGTTGATTGAGCACCTCCACGCTGGCGGGTTCCAGGCTGTTGCTGGCGTTGTGCGTGATGTCGCGCTGCAACGGGTGTTGGTTGGCGAAATAGCCCAGCCCGCCCGCGCCGCCCAATACCAGCAGCACGAATAGCAGATTGCGCAGTGACGGGGATCTGAAAAAATTATCCATAGAGGCGGTTGTTGCGGATGCGGCGCACTGCCAGCAACAGGAATGTGGCGCTGAATAGCACGAAGAACGCCGCATCACCGCTGTCCAACAATCCGGCGTTGAAGCTCTGGAAGTGATGTAGCGGTGAAAGGGTGTGCCACGGTGATTCCGCCGAGGTGGCAGCGATGTCGGCCAGCCACAGGCCGACCAACGTCGCCAGTGCGCCGACGGCAGCGATCGCCGGCTGGGTGGTAAGCGCGGAGACATATAACCCCAGTGCGACGAAACTGGAGGTGAGCAGCAGCAGGCCGATGACGTTGGCGAGCAGCAATCCGTGATCGAGCGTTGTGCCGAGCGCCAGCGTGTAGAGCATCGGCGGTATGCCGCTCACCAGCAACGCCAGAAAACCCAGCAGCCCGAAAAATTTGCCGA
Source organism: uncultured Gallionella sp. (assembly GCA_964569805.1). Taxonomy (GTDB): domain Bacteria; phylum Pseudomonadota; class Gammaproteobacteria; order Burkholderiales; family Gallionellaceae; genus Gallionella. The sequence goes on along the minus strand of CAZMWC010000109.1, from coordinate 2,995 downwards.
GTACGATCTGCCACCCGGCCAGCGGTGCCGAGAGCAGCAATGAAAACGTCTGGTTGCGCCGTTCCTCGGCGATCAGGCGCATGGTGAACATCGGTGTCAGCATCATCAGCAACAGCGCGGCGGTGTTGAACAGCGGCGCGGCCACAGTGGCGGTGACACCGGGCGGGTTGGCGAGTTGCGCGAGTTGCGGCTGCACCGCAAGAAAGGCTTCCAGCATCGCCAGAAAGAACCAGGCGAGGATGAATTGCAGCGTGGCGAGGACGAACCAGGTCGAGGGCATGGAAAACAGGCTGCGCAGTTCGCGCATGGCGAGCAGGCGGATCATTTCGGAAGCCACGGTTGGTAATGATTGTTGTATTTGTCCAGCGCATTGCGTGGTTTTTGTAGGTGCGAATTCATTCGCACTAGCAATTCATTATGTGCGAATGAATTCGCACCTACAAACACCCTGTCTGCATTTTTTAGAATCATGCTTGCGTCTCCGTGATGCGGATGTAGTTGTCTTCGAGGCTGAAATTGCCATTCTCGTCGCCATGCCCCGCCAGCGCGGCGATGGTGCCGCCGTAGATCAATTTGCCTTCGCGCATGATTTCGACGCGGTCGCACATGCTTTCTACTTCGCCGAGCAGGTGGGTGGAGAGAATCACGCTGTGCGTATCGCCCAATTCGCGGATCAGTGCGCGTATCTCGCGGATTTGCGCGGGATCGAGACCGACGGTAGGCTCGTCCAGCACGATCACGGCGGGTTGGTGGATGATCGCCTGCGCGATGCCGACGCGCTGCTGGTAGCCCTTGGATAATGTGCCGATGATCTTTTTGCCGACCGATTCCAGGCCGCAGCGTTGTTTGGTTTGCGCTAGTGCTTCGGTGACTGCGGCCGGCTTCATGCCGCGCAGGCGGGCAGCAAAAATCAGATAATCGTCGACGTTGAGCTCGCGGTACAGTGGCGGCATTTCCGGCAGATAGCCGATGCGCGCCTTCGCCTGCGCCGGGTGGCGCAACAGGTCGATACCGCAGATTTCGATGCTGCATTCATTATTTTCGGCACCGTTCGGAAGCAAACAACCGGTCAGCATCTGCAACGTCGTGCTCTTGCCCGCGCCGTTGTGGCCGAGCAGGCCAAGCACCTCGCCTCGCCCCAATTCCAGCGATATGTCATGGATCACCTGTCGCCCGCCAAAGTGGCGCGACAAGTTGCGTGCGGTAAGGGTGATGTCGGGAGTGGCAGCTGACAAAGTTCGTTGACCGTTGTGGTTGTGAGTTGGGTTAAACCCGGATAATCCATTAGGCTGTCATTCCGGCGCAGGCCGGAATCCAGCAATAAAAAATATGCCGCGAAGCGGACAAAACCGGGGTGTTGTCCCACTTGCGTGGGGATTTGTTAATCAACTGGATTCCGGCCTGCGCCGGAATGACGTAATTTTTCTAATGGATTGTCTGTGTTTAACCCAAATAATTATCAGGCGTTTTATCATGAAAAACTCGCTTAAAACCAAGTGACCCTCCCCTGGTTCTTCGTCTTCCAACTGTTGGGTTTCATGCTACCTGTTTTTCCTGCGATTGAGAACATAAAGCCAGCCGCTCAAAAACCGCATCGGTGGCCTGTAGCACAGGCATCGAGCGCGGCCGCTTCCGATTGTAAAACACTTCGGTATATTCAAATGCCCAAGCGATCGCCTCATCCCGCATCTCGAAACGTTCGCCATAAATGCGCTCATTTTTTAAACTGCCGAACCGGTTTTCGGTCGCGGCATTAGGGTTCCCATTAGTCAGCGCTGCAGGTTGAACAGCGGGCGCAATTTCACGCCGATCCACACGCCGGGCAATGCGGCGGCGAGCCACAGCCAGCCATGCACGCTGGTCGAGGCGATGCCGGAATAGAGCGCGCCGATATTGCAGCCATAGGCCAGGCGCGCGCCATAACCCATTGCCAAGCCGCCCAACAGTGCGGCGAAAACCGGCCGCCAGGCGAAATTCAGGTTCATCCGCATCTTGCCCGCCAGCGAGGCCGCGATGGCGGCTCCCAGCATGGCACCGAAATCCATTACCGAGGTTTCATCCTGCAACACACTATGCGCCAGCGCATAGGTTTGAAAATCGCCTTGCCAGAAATCGCTGGAAGCGGGATTCCAGCCGAGCAAGGCAGCGGCTTTTGCAGCCCACAGTGAAAATGCCCAGGTAATGCTCCACGGGTGTCCGGCGATCAGCAGGGTCAAAACGCTCAACAACGCGATGGCTGTGATGCCTGCCCACAATGGCCACGGGCCACGCCATAGATGGTAGCGCCGAACAGGTTGGGCGGGCTGCTCCCGCGCTGCACGGCGCACCACCAGCCAGATTAGCGCCAATGCGGCAATCTGCAGCAGGGTTGCGCCGAACCAACCCAATTGATCGCCCAGCACGATTTCATCCATCCCGGGCAATGCTTCCCACTTGTACAAATCCAGGCTGCCCCAGAATGCACCGCCGCAGAATGCCAGCAACACGACACCCATGCGCAGATTACCGCTGCCCAACGCGAACAATGTGCCGGAGCCGCAACCGCCCGCCAGTTGCATACCGATACCGAACATGAACGCGCCGATGGCGACCGATACCGAGACCGGCGCGCTGGCGGGGGACAATTCCAAGCCCATCCATTCTCCCTGCGCGAACAGCGGCGCGAACAAAATTCCGGTCAGCGCGAGCAATAACAACTGCCCGTTAACCAGACGCGCATCGCGGTCGAGGATGAAGCGGCGGTAGGCACCGGCAAAGCCGAACGCGCTGTGCAGGAACGCGAAACCCAGACCCAGGCTTATCAGATATAGCGATACCATATGCAGCCCGCCGGTCTGCCATACCAGGCCGAGCAATACGGCGGCAACGCTGGTCCAGAGCATCATCTGGCGAATATTCAGTGTGTCCCGTTGCGGCGGCAGGTCACAAAACGGGGGAGGTTGGTTCGTCACGATTTATCCTACATTCCTCTGTTGGCGAAGAGTTATCAGGTATT
>CAZMWC010000108.1:0-7347 GCA_964569805.1 uncultured Gallionella sp. | reverse complement strand
TAAAGGATGAACCATGGAACAGGAAGACATCAATTTCTCCGACTTTATCGCCTCGTCGATACACGACATGAAAAACTCATTGAATATCCAGATCGGATTTCTGGAAAAATTGATGGGCGAGTGCCAGGGGAAGGTCGACGGGGCGATGCTGGGTCAACTCGGGCACACCATTTACGAGGCCAACCGGATAAATGTGAACCTGATCCAGATATTGAGCCTCTACAAGCTGGGGAAATCGATTTACCCGGTAGACATCGCGGAGCAGTCGGTCCGGGAGGTGCTGGATGAAGTGATGTTGCAGAACCAGTCCATCATGGGGTACAAGGGGATAACCGTTTCCGTGGCGTGCGACGAGGATTGCTACTGGTATTTCGACCGCGACCTGATAACGGGTGTTCTGGTCAACGCGCTCAACAACGCCTACAACTACACCACCGACAAGATACATGTCATGGCGCGCACCCGGGACGGTTTGCTGGAAATACGCGTGGAAGACAACGGTAACGGCTACCCGGAAAGCCTGTTGCTGGAGAGCATCGCGGAGAAAAAAGGCATCAGTTTTTCCACCGGCAGCACCGGGCTGGGTTTCTACTTTTCTTCCCGGGTCGCCGGGATGCACAAAAACGCCGGGAAACAGGGCTGCCTGTCCATAGAAAATGGCGGCACCTATGGCGGCGGCTGCTTCGTGCTGACATTGCCCTGAACCAAACAAACCGGAGCCCAAATGTAGGCCGCGTCGACTCGGCCCGCATCCGGCACTGTTTTGCACTTTTCAAAACTTGTCTCATACGGAAAAAATAATGGCAACTTCACTGAAACAATCGAACACGCTGGTAATAGATGATTTTCAAAGCATGCGTTCCATGTTGAGGGGCTTCCTCAAGGGCATGGGCGTAACCGACACGGATAACGCCGCCAACGCAAGGGAAGCCCTTGCGCTGCTGGCAACGAAAAAATATGACATCGTGATCTGCGACTATAACCTCGGGCACGGGCAAAACGGGCAACAAATCCTGGAAGAGGCCAGATACAAAAAATACATCGGTTATGCCACCATCTGGGTGATGGTCACCGCGGAAAAAACCATGGATATGTTCATGGGTGCGGCGGAAACCAAACCCGACGATTACCTGCTGAAGCCGATCACTGCGGGCATTCTGGAAGCGCGGCTCAACAAATTGATCGAAAAAAAGAAATCGCTGGAACCGATCGAAAAAGCCGTCAACTCGAAGGACTACATACGCGCGATCGCTTCGTGCGACGAGCAGCTCAAACAACACTCGACCAACACGCCGGAACTCCAGCGCATAAAAAGCGATCTGCTGATAACCATAGGCGATTTCCCCGCAGCCGAGGCCTTTCTGGCAAATATTCTGGCCACGCGCGGCGTGCCGTGGGCGAAAACCGGGCTGGGCAAAATATATTTCATGAACAAGGATTTTTTCCGGGCAAAAGAAATATTCCAGGAAGTCCTCGACGAAAACAAGATGTATCTGGAAGCCGCAGACTGGTTGTCGAAAACCCTCGACGCGCTGGGCGATTTGGAGCAGGCGCAGAGCGTGCTGGCCAAAGCCATGGAGCTTTCGCCCAATGCGGCTGCCAGACAAAAGAATCTGGCAGATGCGGCCTACAAGAACGGCTCTCTCGATCTGGCGCAGTCCTCGTACGAAAAAGCAATCAAGCTCGGCGAACATTCCGTGCACAAGAGTTCGAACACTTATGCGGGTCTGGCCAGAGTGCTGACCGCCAAGGATGACCCCGGGGAGGCGTTGAAAGTGCTGAATCTCAGTCGGGGGGAATTCAAGGACGACCCCAATGCTGCGCTGCAAACGGCAGTGATCGAGGGATTGGCCTACCAGAAGATGGGGCAGCCTGAAAAAGCCAGCGCGGCGCTCGCGGTAGCCGAGGAGCTGATGCGTTGCCAGCCCGGCAGCGCCAGCGCGGCCACCACGATGGACATGGCGAACGCCTTGTTCGAGCTCGGACAGAAAGACAAGGCCTGCGGCCTGCTCGAAAGCATGGTCAAAAACAACCATGAAAACGCCGGCATTATCAAAATGGTTGAGGCTGTATTCGAGAATGCCGGGATGGCAGAAGAGGGTGGCAAACTGATCAAAAAATCTTCCCAGGAGGTCATCAATATCAACAACCAGGGCGTGACCCTGGCGAAAGAGGGCAAATTCGAGGAAGGCATCAAGCTCATGAGGCTGGCGCTGAAAGATATGCCCAACAGCGATCTCATGATCATGAATTTGTGCGGCATGATCATCGGGCTGATGTCCGCAAACGGCAAGGATGATCGGATGATATTCGAGGCCAGAGAGCTTCTCGACCGGGTAAGGAAAATCAATCCGACCAACAAAAAATACAACGCTTACACGAACATCTTGAGCAAGCTGTCCTCGTCAGCGGGTTGATGCGGGCTCCCGCAGGTAACTTGCAGCCATTTCGTGGTTTGCTGTCCGCTATCGGCTAAAATGCGCCGGATCAACTCATTCGCAGAGCGCCATGATTCCACACCTCACTACCGCACTCAACGGCCCGCTGCTCGACCTTGAACGGCGCATACTCGGCGCGCAGCCTATCATCGAGCACTGGTTCCGCGCCCAATGGCTGAAGCATTCGCCGCCGTTTTATGCCTCGGTAGATTTGCGTAACAGCGGCTTTAAGCTGGCACCGGTGGACACCAACCTGTTTCCGGGCGGCTTCAACAATCTCAATACGGACTTTTTGCCGTTGTGCGTACAAGCGGTGCAAAGCGCGGTAGAGAAAATCTGCCCGGAAGCACGCGGCATGTTGTTGATACCGGAAAACCATACGCGCAACCAATTCTATCTGCAAAATGTGAAACAACTCGTCACCATCCTCAAGCAGGCCGGGGTGCGCGTGCGGGTTGGCAGCCTGTTGCCGGAGATCGCCGCAGCGACACCGATCCCATTGCCGGGTGGCGGCACCCTGGTGCTGGAGCCGCTGATACGGCGCGGCAGGCGGCTCGGTTTGGAGGATTTCGACCCGTGTGTGGTGCTGCTCAACAACGATTTGTCCGGCGGTGTGCCGGACATCCTGAAAAACCTTGACCAGAAAGTTTATCCGCCGCTCGCGGCGGGCTGGCACGCGCGGCGCAAGTCGCAGCATTTCGCCGCTTACGACCGGGTATCGAATGAGTTCGCCGCGCTGATCGGCATCGACCCGTGGCTGATCAACCCCTATTTCGCCACCTGCAACCAAGTTAATTTCCAGGAACGTGTCGGCGAAAAATGCCTGTCCACGCAGGTGGATAACGTGTTGCAGAAAATGCGCGTGAAATATGCCGAATACGGCGTAAAACACGATCCGTTCGTCATCGTCAAAGCCGATGCTGGAACCTATGGCATGGGCATCATGACGGTTAAAGATGCCAGTGAAATCACCGGACTAAACCGCAAACAGCGCAACAAGATGGCGGTGGTGAAAGAGGGAATGGAGGTTTCGGACGTACTGGTGCAGGAAGGGGTTTATACCTTTGAAAATATCAATGAGGCGGTAGCCGAGCCGGTGGTTTACATGATCGATCACTACGTGGTCGGCGGGTTTTATCGCGTGCATACCGAGCGCGGCGTGGACGAAAATCTCAATGCGCCGGGAATGCATTTCGAGCCGCTGGCATTCGAATCCAGCTGCACGTTGCCCAACCCGGATTGCCTGCCGGACGATACGCCCAACCGTTTTTATGCTTATGGCGTGGTGGCGCGACTGGCGCTGCTGGCCGCGTCGCTGGAAACAGAAGACAGAGGATAGAAGACAGATGGCAGAGGTCTTGTCGCGGCTGCGCCGCATCCTTAATAAATGTTCCGCGCAGCGGCACATAAAATTCTGTCTTCTGTCTTCTGTCTTCTGTCTTCTGGCCGCGTGCGGCAAGGAACAGTTCTATCAGGAACAAGCCTATGTGTTCGGCACGCTGGTGGATGTCAGCGTGTATGGCGAAAGCGAGCCGCGCGCCAGGCAGGCGGTGGGGGATGTGCTGCGCGAATTCCAGCGCTTGCACAATATGTTGCATGCCTGGCAGCCGAGCGAATTGAGCGCGCTGAATACGGCATTTGCCAAAGGCGAAAGCAAGATTGTTTCGCCGGAGCTCGCGGCGATGTTACAGGACGCGGCGCAGCTCTCCGCGCAGTCTCAAGGCTTGTTTAATCCGGCCATTGGCGGACTGATTGAGCTGTGGGGTTTTCATGCGGATGAATTCAAGCCGGTGCAGCCGGATGAGCAGCGGATCGCGGCACTGGTGGCAGCGAATCCGCAGATGAGCGATTTGGTTTTTTCAAACCCCTCCCGGCCTCCCCTTGTCAGGGGAGGAGCAGCACCCTCCCCTGACAAGGGGAGGGATGGGGAGGGGTTTGAAATCGGCAGCCGCAACCCCGCCGTGCGCCTCGACCTCGGCGGCTACGCCAAAGGCTACGCGCTGGATCGCGCTGCCGCGATATTGCGCAAGCAAAGCATCAACAACGCGCTAATTAACATCGGCGGCAACATCATCGCGCTCGGGCAACATGGCAAACGCGCATGGCGTGTCGGCATCCAGCATCCGCGCAAATCCGGCGCACTGGCGATGCTGGAACTGCGCAACGGCGAAGCAATCGGCACTTCAGGCGATTATCAGCGTTACTTCGAACTGGGCGGCAAACGTTATTGCCATCTGATCGATCCGCGCACCGGCTACCCCATGCAGGGGGTACAGGCAGTAACGATTCTGACGCGCGGTGCGCGCGCCGGTATATTATCCGATGCGGCTTCCAAGCCATTGTTTATCGCGGGAGCAGGAGGCTGGAGAGCTGCGGCCACACAGATGGATCTGCCCGAGGCGATGCTGGTGGATGCGCAAGGCAATATCCATCTCACAGCCGGGTTGCAGAAACGGCTAGAATTTGCCGACAAGAACACAGCACAATTGGTCGAATAGTCGGCACACCAGATAATTGGGGGAATTACATGGTTGGGATTTTATTGGTGGCGCACAACACGCTCGGCGAAAGCCTGCTTGATTGCGTTAAACATGTTCTGGGCGAAACACCCCACAATCTCAAGGTATTATCGGTATATGCCGGGGATGACCCACAACAGAAATTACTGGAGGGTGAGGCGCTTATCAAGCAATTGGATGGCGGTGGCGGCGTGCTGGTTCTGGCGGATATTTTCGGTGCCACGCCCAGCAACATCGCCCGGCAACTGTGCCATGCCGAGCGGGTAATGGGCGTGGCGGGCGTGAATTTGCCGATGCTATTGCGCGTGATCTGCTACCCCAACAAAACCATGCCAGAATTGGCGCGGATCGCCGTCGAAGGCGGGCGCGAATGCATCGTTTACATTGATCCGGGCCATTAAAATGCTGCAACAGGAAGCGCTCATCATCAATAAGCTAGGGCTACATGCGCGCGCTTCTGCCAAGCTCACGCAACTGGCTTCCGGCTTCAAATGTGAAGTGATGCTGTCACGCAACAATCGCCGCGTAAATGCCAAGAGCATTATGGGCGTAATGATGCTGGCGGCCGCCAAAGGAACGACCATCAACATCGAGACCAATGGCGCAGACGAGGCTGAAGCAATGCGGGCATTGCTGGTTTTGATCAACAATTGTTTCGGGGAAAACGAGTGAGCTTTACATTACACGGCATCGCAGTCTCCAGTGGCATCGCCATCGGCCATGCGCATCTGGTCTCGCACACTTCGCTGGAGGTGGCGCATTATGTGTTGCCCAAGCAATTTATCGATGATGAGATCGCACGCTTCGATGCCGCGCTGCAAGCCGCGCGCAGCGAATTCTCCAACCTGCGCAGCAATCGCCCAACCCATGCTGCTGCCGAGTTCGATGCCTTCCTCGAATTGCACCAGATGATTCTGGATGACCCTCTATTGAGCGTCGCGCCGCGTGACATGATCGCCAACGAGCATTGCAATGCCGAATGGGCGCTCAAAACACAGACCGAAACTTTGGTGGCGCAATTCAACGAATTTGAGGATGCCTATCTGCGCGAGCGGCAGATGGATGTAAAACAAGTTGCCGAACGGCTGCTTAAAAAATTGCTCGGACAACCCGGACACCAACCGCCCGCACGCCACGATGTCGAGATGATTCTGGTGGCGCACGATCTAAGCCCCGCCGATCTGATCCAGTTCAAGCCGCAGCAATATGCCGCGTTCATCACCGACGTGGGCGGCGCGACCTCGCACACTGCGATCGTTGCGCGCAGCCTGAACACGCCTTGTGTGGTGGGTCTGCACCATGCCCGCGAACTGGTTCGCAATGATGACTTGCTGATTCTGGACGGCGGGCAAGGCGTGCTGATCGTCAACCCCGGCAAGGCGATACTGGCCGAGTACAGGTTGCGTCAGAGCGAATGGGAACTGGAGCGCAAGAAGCTTAAACGACTGCGCACCGCGCGTGCCAGCACGCTCGACGGCACACTCATCGAATTGCACGCCAATATCGAAAAGCCGGAAGATGTCGCCGAGGTCAAGGAAAACGGCGCAACCGGTATCGGCCTGTTCCGCAGTGAATTCCTGTTCCTCAACCGCGACGAACTGCCGGGCGAAGAAGAACAATTCGAGGCTTATCGCACAGCGGCAGAAGGCATGGAAGGCCGACCCGTCACCATTCGCACGTTTGATCTGGGTGCGGATAAACAAATCAAAGGGGTCGAACGCGTCGCCAATAACCCCGCGCTAGGTCTGCGGGCGATCCGGTTGTGCCTGGCAGAGCCGCAATTATTCCGCACCCAGCTGCGGGCGTTGTTGCGCGCCACGCATTACGGCAACATCAAAATTCTTATTCCGATGCTGTCAGGCGTGGCGGAGCTCAACCAGACCCTGCAATTTATTGCCTCTACCAAACAGGGGCTGGATAACGACGGCATTCCCTATGACCGTGAGGTGAAGCTCGGCGGCATGATCGAGATCCCCGCCGCGGCGTTGGCACTCAATATATTCGCCAAAAAATTGGATTTTCTATCTATCGGCACCAATGACTTGATCCAGTACACGCTGGCGATCGACCGCACCGACGAAGAGGTCGCGCATCTGTATGATCCGCTGCATCCCGCCATACTGCATTTGTTGGCACATATCATCAGTATCTCCAACAAACTTGGTGTGCCGGTCTCGGTATGCGGTGAAATGGCGGGTGAATTGGCTTATACCAGGCTGCTGCTGGGTTTCGGACTACGGCAGTTTTCGATGTACTCGGCACAAGTGCCGAGTATCAAGCAGCGCGTACTCACCACCAACTTGCCTGAACTCGCCAACCTCACCCAGAAAATCCTGCGCGCCGACGATCCGATGAGGATACGTGATTTACTGGGCAGATTGAACGCCTAG
>CAZMWC010000107.1:0-7377 GCA_964569805.1 uncultured Gallionella sp. | reverse complement strand
ATTGCTTGCGAAGTTCACCGACCTGATAAATCGCATAGCCGTAAAAAAGCAGCGATCCCGCGATGATCATGCCCAGCGCCTGCAACATGGCCAGCAGCGAAAAATACTTTCGCTGTTTCATGAAGATCGGATTGAACAGATTGATCTGCTGGCTCATAGCGCGCGCTTCTCCTGGCGCAACGCCGCGCCCAGCGTCGGCAATGCATACGCGGCAAATTCGCTGTCGGACAGCTCTGGAACCGCACTGATATCCATCACTTGCGACAAGTCCAGTTTTTCCACTCTGGCGTCGCTTGCCGATGCCAGGAATTCCACCAGTCCGGCATCATCGGGCGCGCTCACCAACACGCGGCTCACCGCCATATGATTGAACTGGCGGCCGAAATAATCCAGCGACCGCTGCAATTCCAGTTCGACGCGGTCACGGTATTGTCCGCGCAGATTTTCGTTGGCATCCAGCAACTGTCCCGTACTGATCTCGATACGCCGCGCCAGGAGCAACTCGCCGGACGAAGTGAATGTCAACAGACCGCCATTGTCATCAAAAGCCAATAGAGCCAAAGCGCGGTCATCCTGCTCGAACAGCGCGGCGATATTGCGCTGCGCCATTTCGGGAATATCGATCACATCGAGTTCGATCTTTGCATGCTCGAACAGCGCAATGCGCTTCTGGATAGTGTCGTTCGCCGCCGAGATCGCATACATGGATTGTGCGCGATCCGAACCATACTTGCCGGAAGGTATCTGCAACACGTCCACCGTGGCATCATCGATGTGGTAATTCAGCCCATCCTTGATCTTCCAGCGGATCGCCGTTTTCAACTCATCGGCGGGAACATTCGGCGCCTCGACCAGCAACATCTGATATTCGCCCGGCGCCAGCAGCGTGGTGAAATCGTGGCTATCGAGATTCGCCTCGCGGCGCAACTTCTCCAATGAAGCGGGCGAAACCGTGCCGATCTCGTGATATTCGCAACGCACCACGCTCGGCATCGCGCCGGAAATCCTGGTCTTTGCCAGATAAACCCCGTGCGCGCCCAAACCAATGGCGAACCACCCGGCGCTGTGGCTTTTTGGCTTGAATAACGAGGAAATCAGCGGAATATCCATAATTAGCGTGAAGTTAATTCAATAACTTATTGTTGTCAATAAGTTTTCATATCTCTATTCCACCCTTCACACACCCCGCAATGAGCCGCCCATCCGCTTGGCTCGAAAAATGCTCTATACATCCGCAATCAGTACGCTTCGCGCAGGTAGATGAATTCGTTGTTGCCCTTGTACACGCCGAAGGTAGCGCGCGCGGTATTGCTTGGCAAATAGGCGGAAAGCGCGCTCACCGTCATATCCACACTGCCGTTGTTGCCCGCCCCGGGTTTTGCCAGCTTGTAGCTCGCGGCACCGTTGACGAACACTACAGAAACGGGAGTAACCACAGTCGCTCCGGAATTCGGGTAATTGGCAGCATTAAGATTCTTCGTGTAATTACCAAACACCACATCTGTTGCCGCGAACACACTGTCATTGTCCAATATGTTGGTGACATACGTCGTGCCGTTCCAGTATTGCGCGGCCACATTGATCGCCAACGGCAACAACTCGGAGCCGTGCGCATTGGACAGCTTCATCCGCCCGTAGCGGGCCTTGGTGGATGCAACCAGCCCATGCGTATTCGGCGCACCGCCAGCATTCACCGCCAGATCGAGTACCGCCAGCGCCGCACCATCACCATCCGCCGGATTGACGCCCACATCCAGCGCATCGAACGGACCGTAGGCTGAACCGCCGCGCGTCACCGCGAACGGCACGGTGACGGTCGCAACACCCCCCGCAAAACTGCCGCCTGCCACGCCGTAAGTGGTGGTATCCAGCGTCGCCACCGTACGCGGCGTGCCGGTATCCACCGCTGCCAGCACCAGCGGATTGCCCGTTGCCGTCGGATCGAGTTTGGCAAAATTGTTGGCGGGTGTGGCGGAGTAGTTGTAGTTCTGCAACGTCGTCGTCCCGTCCACTGCCTTCGCGGTCAGGTTGAAAACCGCGCTCATCTGCTCGCCCATGTAAGTGAACGTGCCGCAGCCCGCCGGTGCAGGACAACCGGCGAGTCCCGTACGGTTGGCGATGACGCCGCCCGACAAGGCGAGCTGTGCCGCATAAAACCGTCCGACATTGCCGCTGGTGGTGCCGGTGGCATCGCCCGCACCCAGATAGTCCGCATCCGCCACGCTCGGCGTGAGGGTGATGATGCCCGCCTCGCTCCAAGTGAATGCCGTGCCGGTCGCCACGCCGTTGGTAAACGCGCCGAACGTCCCGCCGACGGCAGGATTGCCGGTCAACCCGAGACCTGCCACCAATGCGGAAGTTAACTTGACGCTTTCTGCCGTGCTTTCCTGTCCGTAATTTGCCGTGGTCGCGCCGAGCGCGTTCTTCGCCGTCACGGTGACCGAGAATTGTTCTCCGGCCTTGACGAATTTAGCACCCGTCGCATCTGCCGCTGCCGGATTTGCCAGGTTAGGGGCGGCGGTTTGCTGGATGCCGGAAAGGTCGAAATGATCCGGCTTCACCACGAAGGCATTGCTGCTGCCGTTGAGCGTTACGGCTGTTGCGCCGCCGAACGGCGTGACCGTCTTGTTGGCGTTGAGCGTGATCTGCCCCACGTCATCATAGCGCGCAGTGATGGGCGCCGAGCCGTTGGCGTCGAACGTCAGGCTGACCGCTGTACCGCCGGGGGCGACAGCGGTGGCGTTGATGGTGGCGAGATTGCCCGCCTGGCACGCAGCCGGATTGTTGCAGACGTAGCCCATGTTCACCGCCGTAGTCTGGCCAATGATCGCCGGGGTGCACACTGCCGGATTATTGGTCGCAGCTTGCAGGGCACGCAGATAGAGCGTGGGTGTGGCAATGCCGGATACCTGAGCGGGGATGGTGTAGGCGCTACCGGTAGTAGTGTCGGAGAACACGAACCCGGCGGTATCGGCAGTAAATGTACACGCCGGGGCGCCGAAATTGCATACGGTGGCATTGGTCGGGACAGGCGCGGGGGAGGTGATGCCGAATACCACGCTGCCTGCCGTGGCGACCTGCACATCCTTGGTTACCGAACTGCTGCCACTCGGAATTGCGAACCCGGCGCCCGCCGCGCCGCCTGTCGTGTCATCCCAGTTCACCGTGGGAGTGCCGGTTGCGCCCAATGTGCCACTGACTCCGAGTGTGTAGGGTATCGCGCAGGGAATGGCGGCATCTACACACGCCTTGATGGTCAGCGTGCTGGCAGCGCAGGTGAGTCCGCTGCCGCTGGATTGGATTTCAAGGTGATCTGGCGCGTAGGTCGGACACACCCGCGCAGTGCCGTCCCAATTGTTGCCCGCATTCTCGTTGGCATAACCGGCGGATATTTGTGCCGGCGTCAAAGCAACATTGAATATCTTGACCTCGTCGATCATGCCGTCGAAGCGGCGCGTGCCGCCGCCGAATTCCTGGTCGTTGCCAATCTGGAACGGCATCGCATTGACCGGCAGCGCCCCCGCGACAGTCCCTGTTGCGCTGGACACGCCGTTGACGTAAAGGGTCTGGCTACCGCTCGCATACACCATGGCGACGTGGGTCCATGCGCCGATGGGCGCCGTGGCGGCGGACGTGATGTTGCCGGTGCCCCACCACCAGTTGATCTGGCCGGCACTGGTGATATGCGCCTCGTAGTTGTCGTCCTTGGAGAGGAATGTCATCAGCGCATCCCCCGGCGCGCCGCCCCAGCGCGCAGGCTTGATCCAGGCGGTGACGGTTAGCGCGGTCGGGATGTCGAGCAACACATTGTCGGGCACTTCGACATAATTGGCCAACAAATTCGCGCCGTTACAGATTTTGGCTGTCGCTGGCGTCGCCCCCAAAAGTGCCGATCCGTGCAGAGCATTCACACTGCTGTCCACCACCTCGTTCGCTGTGCCGTTCCAGCTTGCCTCATCCATGCGGTACTCGGCCACAGGAACGATGGGCACAGGGGTTTCTGTCACCGAAATAAACGAGGCGATCGCAGAACAATACACCCTTGCGTTATTCGTCCCGAGAGGTTGATTGAAGTTGTATTCCAGCATCAGCCGGTGTCCGGTAGGCACGGTATAGAGCGGGCTGGTGATCGTGTAAAGATACGTGGTCGTGGCTCCCCCTCCCGTCAGCGTGATGGGGGTACTTGAGCCGATCAGCGTCTTGCCCCCCAGCACGGGGTCATAGTCATACAGGCTCACAACGACAGTATCAGTGACTGCCACGCCACGGAGGGACGCGCTGCCGGTGGGGTTTGCGCCGATATTCGTGGCAACCGCGTAGTTGGCGTTGAGGTACCACCTTGAGTGCGTGTACAGCCCCACGGGGTGGCTTGCCGACCTGGCGCTGGTGACCGGACAAGTGCTCACCGGATTCAATGATGCGGTGATGATCGGCGGAATAATCTGATTGGCGCCGGTCACATTCGTCGGCCCGTCAAACCCGATATTCACGCCCGCTGTTGTGTCATGGTAGTAAATTACTGGCGCTGGTGGCCTGACAGAATAAACCTGTCCGGTAAACGGCATGGGGGTAATCACAGCGGGACTGATACCGGTAACGTTGGTCATATTCAGGCCCAGCGTGCCGGTGCCCGTCCCGGTGCTTGCCGTGACCGTCCATGTCGTGCCGCTGCCACTGACCAGAGTAATCGCCGGCGCGCCGCCCAGCCCGCCATTGACGAGCGTGAAGTTGCTTGTGCTTACCCCGGTCACACTTTGAGTGAACGTGACCGTCCAGTCGACGCTGGCGGCTACGGTCGGATTCGCGCTGGCCAGGTTGATCGAAGTAACGACTGGCTGACTGCAACTATGCGCCACCGTGGCACCGCCGTTCGAGGTCAGCGTGTAATCCATCGGGCAGGTATCGGTCAGGGTGACCGCACCGATGATCGCGCTGGTCACCGTCACGTTGCGCGCGAGGGTGATGCCGCCGGTATTGTTGACCGTAAGGTTGGCGAAGCCGAGCGGCCCGGTACCGGAAAGGGTTTGCACCGCCGCACCGCCATTGAGCGTAAACACGCCTGCTCCGGCAGTGAAGGTGCCGTTTTGCGTGAAGTTGCCGGCCACACTGAGCGCGAATGCACCATTGGCCAACGTCGCCCCGCTGTTGATGGTAAGCGGCACCGAGGCATTCAGGACCTTGGCGGCATTGAGGGTGATCGCTCCGGTATTGGCAATAATGACGCCGCCGGTCGCCACAAAAGTGGCTGGCCATTCTTCCAATGTGGTCGTATAGGCGGCTAGCTTGTTGTATTGGAGCGTCGCGGCGGGACCGTATGTCACCACTCCCGCGCCTGTCACCACAACGGTTGCCGTTCCTTCCAAGGAAAGTACGCCATTGACAGTGGGGGTAGTGGCAAATGTCTTGGCGAGTGAGCCTGAAAGGGTAAGGTTGTCGTATATCGTCACTTTTGCCGTCTGCGCCGCACCGGTATAGTTGACGGTGCTGCCGACTGTGGCCGCATTGAGCGTGGTGATGGCAGATGTGCCGCCGATGTTCAATGTGCTTGTGGCGCTGTTGGTCAGGTTCCCGGTCCCGGCGAGGGCCGTGGCGATGGTCAGGGAGGGGCAATTGTTGGTCAGCACGGTCGGCGCGATGACGGTGAGCCTCGGGATCGCCAGCGCGGTCATGCAATTGAGCGCCTGCGCGGCAGTCGTGCTGAACGTATAGATTCCGGTGCCGGCGGTGAAGGTCGCGCCGTTGTGGGTGAGTCCGCCCCGCAGCGTCACCGCCTCGTTGCCCGAGTTGTTCCACACGCCGCCCGCATTGACCGTCACGGCGCCGACGAAGGTCTTGGTGCCGGTGGTCGTGGTGATGGCCAGCGTGCCGCTGACACTCGTCGCGCCGTTTACGGTAAGGGTGTTCCGGGAGGTGAGCGTGCCGGCGACATTGAGCCCCCCGGCGCCAATGGTCAGCGTTCTGTTCGTCGCCTGGGTCAGCGTGCCGCCGGTCTGGATGACCAGGCTCAAGGCGCTGGAGTTTGCATTGGTCGTGATGGCGTGGCCGGTACAGATCGTAACGTCGTCGGCCGCCGTGGGCGCCACGGTATTGGCAGCTCCCCCGCAACCGGCAGTGCTCCAGGTGCTCGCGGTACTCCAGCCGGCGCTCACCCGGCTGAATTTAGCCAAGGCCAGCGCATCCCCGCCCCATGTCGCCAGTCCAGTCAGCAAGAGCAATGAAACGACTGCCTTGGCAATACCCTGCCCCGGCGCACGAATCTGCCCGGCCTCGCTATCCTTGCCCGCACTGTCACGCCCTGTCGCATTCATTCGCATTTTCTCCCGATCGCTTCCTCTGCCCCAGCTGCATTTCGTTATCCGCGTGGCCTGAAATCCTATTGCGCGATTGTAACCGTCATCTGCCGCTCGACGTAGTCCGGCGTCGCCACCGCGCCCTGCGTCGCGGTGGAGGTCAGCTGATACACCCACAGGGTGATCGTATCCTCCACATGCGAGGTCGCGCTGCACCCCACGTTCACATTAAAGCCGGACAACGTGTTCGGCAAGGGGGCAACCACCTGGGAGGTTGCGCCAGCCCGACAAGTGGCCGCAAAACCCACCGCAGAATTCGGCAACGCCTGATACGCACCCCACTCGATGCCTGCCCGTGCCGCCTGATAAGCGCGCGCGCCCATAACGTCCAGCGTAGCACTCTGGTGTTGCGTGGTGGAAATCGTCACGGCAAAGGTGCCCAACGCGGCGATCACCACCAGCAGGAAGATAGCGGAAACCAGGCTGAAACCGCGCACCCTCTCCCTAACCCTCTCCCGTGAACGGGAGAGGGAATATCTCCCCTCTCCCAATTTGGGAGAGGGGCAGGGGGAGGGGGTTCGTTCTCTGATCATGGCTGGTTGCTCACATGGGCCGCGCTGTACAGCGTGGCAGTTTCGTCGTCTTTGGTTATGCCCAGGTGCATGGTCACCAGGCCGTTACGAGCGGACACTAAAGGATCGTAAGTGAAGCGGCAACTGCCGACGTTGGTCGCCATACGCGCGCGCGCGCCTTGGACGGCAATGAGCGCATCCAGCTCCGCAACCGTATCCGTGCTGGTCTGTGCGGCCTGTATCGCATAACCCCAATAGCGCCACAGCGTGCCCGCGCCATCGCACACATAGCTCGCCGGCGTGGAAATGACATGGAAGCGATGGCCGGGAGAATCGAACGGGAATAACTTGGAGGCGATGTTGACGATCGTTCCAGCCGTTGAACCATAAGCCGTACGGTTATCGCCCGCAGCATAGGCATCCGCACCCGTTATGCCGAGGTTGTACACCACGACCTGGTCACCTGCCACCACCGTGGGTATCGGCCCCAGCACCTCGAAGCTGGTGTCGGCAGC
>CAZMWC010000106.1:5404-7468 GCA_964569805.1 uncultured Gallionella sp. | reverse complement strand
GCACGTCCAGTTCGGCGATGGCGGCGGCGATGCGTTGCAGTTGCGGGATGAACGGAGCCAGCTGGTCCAGCAGTTGTTCGTAGAGGAATTTCTCGCGCGCCAGTGCGCGGTCGTTGGCGGACAGTGCCTTGTCCTCGAAGGCTTTGAGTTCCGGCGTGATGTAGCGCTCGGCGTTCTTCAGCGTCTGGCGGCGGCGGTAGTCGTCCGGCACGTTGACGGATTGGGCGATGCTGACTTCGATGTAGAAACCGTGGACGCGGTTGTATTCCACCTTCAGCGTATTGATGCCGGTGCGGGCGCGTTCGCGCAGCTCCAGCGCCAGCAGAAAATCGCCGCAGTTGGTTTGGATGCCTCTTAATTCGTCCAACTCTGGATCGAAGCCGTCGGCGATTACGCTGCCTTCTCTTAATACGCTGGAAGGCTCGGGTTTGATGGTGTTTTGCAGCAGTTCGACCAGTGATGTGTCGGCTTGCAGGGCATCGGCCAGGCTGGCAATCAGTGAGTGGTTTTGTAGGTCGGGTTGCAACCCGACATCATTATCACGTCGGGTTGCAACCCGACCTACCAATGCGGTTTGTAACTGCGGCAAGGTCTTCAATGTTTCGCGCAGCCCGGAAAGGTCGCGCGGACGTGCCGAGCGCAAGGCGATACGCGCGGTGATGCGTTCCACGTCCACGCTGGGTTTGAGCTGGTCATGCACGGTGCGATACAGCTCCCTCTCCCCTTGCGGGAGAGGGTTAGGGAGAGGGGGCTCTTTGAGTTGCTCCACCGCATCCAGCCTGGCGCGCAGCACCGCTCTGTCCCGCAACGGATGATGCAGCCAGTGCGCCAGCAAACGGCTGCCCATATTGGTGGCGCAGGTGTCCAGCAGCGAGAGCAACGTCGGCTCGGGTTCGCCGCGCAGAGTCTGGGTGATCTCCAGGTTGCGTCTTGTGGCGGCATCCATGCGCACGTATTGGTCGGCGTGATAGATCTGCGCGCTGCGGATGTGGGCGATGCTCTGGCCTTGGGTGAGTTTGGCGTAGCCGAGCAATGCGCCTGCGGCTTCCAGACCCACGGTGAAATCGTCGCAACCGAATCCGGCAAGGTCACGGGTGCCGAACTGCTGGCACAGCGCGCGGTGGGCGGTGTCGCGGTCGAAGTGCCATTCGGGCAGCGACTTCAAAGATACCCCCTCCCTAGCCATCCCCCAGAGGGAGAGGGGACGTTCGCCCCTTCTCCCTTCGGGGGAAGGTTGGGAAGGGGGAGCGCCCGATACGAGAAGATGCTCGGCGTAGAGAATTTCGGAAGGTTGCAGGCGTTCGAGTTCGGCAGACAGTTGTTTGGCGGGCACTTCGGCGAGGGTGAACTGGCCGGAGGCGAGGTTGAGCCAGGCGAGGCCGACTTCAACCCCTCCCGGCCTCCACTTATCAGGGGAGGAGAAAGACAAAGCCAGCAGCAGGTTGTCGCGCTTCTCTTCGAGCAATGCTGAGTCGGTGACGGTGCCGGGGGTGACGATGCGCATTACCTTGCGTTCGACTGGGCCTTTGCTGGTGGTGGGGTCGCCGATCTGTTCGCAGATTGCAACAGACTCGCCCATCTTCACCAGCCGCGCGAGGTATTGCTCGGCGGCATGGTACGGCACCCCGGCCATCTTGATCGGCTGGCCGTTGGATGCACCGCGCTGGGTCAGTGTAATGTCGAGCAGTTTGGCGACTCGCACCGCGTCGTCATGGAACAATTCATAGAAATCGCCCATGCGGTAGAACAGCAGTTTGTCGGTGTGCTCTGCCTTGATGCGCAGGTATTGCTGCATCATCGGCGTGTGCCTGGCGGTATCGGTATTTTCGGTCAATTGCGGAGCCTGCCCAGTGATTGCGTTGCTGGCGAATGATGCCACAACCGGCGCTGTTCATGTGGCAGGCATTCAGCTGCCCGCAGGGGCGGCACACTATGGCACAAACGCTCGAGCAACCGGGTGCAATCGTTTTAAGGGAACCTCTATAAATTCATTTTGCGGGATGGCAGGCCGGACACGGCGTTGCGAAGCATCCGGGGTGGGTAGGCCTGCTGCTCCGCGCTCCC
>CAZMWC010000106.1:2955-5394 GCA_964569805.1 uncultured Gallionella sp. | reverse complement strand
AATTGATAGGCGAGGAATGAGCGAGCACGCGACGCGGCGATTCGCCCACAAAATGAATTTATAGAGGTTCCCTTAAGGATGAGCGACAATACTGCCGTTGCCACGCTATCCGACAGGAACATAACTTGAAACTACATCTGGACAATCTGGGCGACACCAAACTGTTCACCGCATACGGCACCGACCATGTGATGGTCAACGGCGAACGCTATGATCGCAGCATTGCGGTGCTGGCCGGAGAGGTTCGCGGCAATTGGAATGTCGCGGGATTCGGCGAGCTGGATGAGGCGCACTTCGATTACTTTCTGGCTCTCAAACCGGATGTGCTGTTGCTCGGCACCGGCGCGCGGCAACGCTTCGCCCATCCGCGCCTGTACCGCGCACTGACCGATGCGGGTATCGGCGTGGAATGCATGGACACCCCGGCTGCCTGCCGCACTTACAATATACTGGTGGCCGAAGGGCGCAAGGTGGCGGCGGCGATTTTATTGTAAGTGGGGAGTGGAGCGGCGCTACGCGCCTCAGTGGCAAGTGGGAAAACCCCTACTCACCACTCACCAACAAAGGGAAACCTGATGAACCTATCCTTAAACAACGTCATTCATCAAGCCGAGCAAGTCATCGTCGGCAAGCCGCAGCAGATTCGCTTCGCGCTCACCTGCCTGCTGGCACGCGGCCACCTGCTGATCGAAGACCTGCCGGGAGTCGGTAAGACCACACTGGCACATGTGCTGGCGAAGACGCTGGGCTTGCAGTTCCAGCGCATCCAGTTCACCAGCGATTTGTTGCCCGCCGATATCCTCGGCGTATCGGTGTACCAGCGCGCTGATGCCGATTCGGCGAGCGGTAGATTCGAATTCCACCCCGGCCCAATCTTCGCGCAGATGGTGCTGGCCGACGAAGTGAACCGCGCCACGCCAAAAGCGCAGAGCGCGCTGCTGGAAGCGATGGAAGAGCGCCAGGTGACCATCGAGGGCAGCACGCGCCCGCTGCCGGAGCCGTTCTTCGTTATCGCCACGCAGAACCCGGCGTACCAAGTCGGCACCTTTCCGCTGCCGGAATCGCAACTCGACCGTTTCATGATGCGCATCCGCATGGGCTATCCCGACGCACAGGCAGAGCGCGGCCTGCTCTCCGGCGTGGATCGGCGCGAGCTTGTTGCCGTACTCCAGCCGCAAATGGAGCGCACCGAGCTGCTCACCCTGCAACAGCGCGCTAAAGAGGTGTTCGTCGCGCCCGCGCTGCTCGATTATGTGCAAGCCATCCTGCGCCATACGCGCGAGGCGGCGCGCTATGCCCACGGCCTTTCGCCGCGCGCCGGGCTCGCCCTGCTCTCTGCCGCACGCGCCTGGGCGTTGCTCGACGGGCGCGCTGCCGTGCTGCCGGAAGACGTGCAAACCGTGCTGCCCGGTGTGGCCAGCCACCGCCTGCAAGCCGTTGGTGAGCGCGCGAAGCAGGACAGCGACACACTGGCACGCGAACTCATTGAGGCGGTTCCCATCCCTTAACGGGCATGGCAACAACCCTGAACATGAAAATTGCCATGCCCGTCCCCTCTCCTCAATCCTCTCCCGCTTGCGGGCGAGGAGGCTAACGATCCGCTGCGCGGGATTTTCCTTAAAGCCGTGCTCGACGCATTTAAACAACGCTTCCGCAACTGGCTGTTCCGCCCGAAGATCGAAAGCGGAACCGTCACCCTGACCCAGCGCCGCATCTTCATCCTGCCCACCCGTCAGGGCATCGCGCTGGCACTCTTACTGGTGCTGATGCTGCTCGGCGACATCAATTACAACTTGAGCCTCGGCTACGTGTTGACCTTTCTGCTGGCGATGATGGCAGTGATGTCCATGCTCCATGCCTTCCGCAACCTGGCTCAACTGGAGATACGCGCCGGGAAGGTAGATGCTGTGTTCAGCGGCGAGACAGCGCGGTTTCTGTTGTACTTCCGCAATCGCAGCGGCCTGCCGCGCTACCGGCTCGGCTTGCATGACCAAAATGGCCACAAGGTCAGCTTCGATGTGCCCGCGCAACAGGACAGCGAAATCATTTTTTCACTACCCGCCACACAACGCGGCTGGCTGGCATTGGGCCAATTGACGCTGTTCACCGAGTTCCCGCTCGGCTTGTTTTATGCCTGGTCATACCTGCACTTCGATACGCGCTGCATCGTCTATCCGAAACCGCTGGCGAATGCGCCGTTGCCACCGGGAGATACGCCGGACGGCGCGGGCAGGCGCAATATCGCCGGTGATGATGATTTCGCCGGGCTGCGCAATTACGTGGCGGGCGATGCCCTGCCGCGTATCGCCTGGAAGGCCTATGCGCGCGAACAAGGCTTGCAGGTCAAGCAATTCTCGATGCAAGTTGGTGAGGAACTATGGCTGGATTTTGCCGCTGCACCGGAACCGGACACCGGGGGCAAACTGGCGCGCATGGCAC
>CAZMWC010000106.1:0-2855 GCA_964569805.1 uncultured Gallionella sp. | reverse complement strand
AACTGCCGCCCGGTAATGGCGCGGCACAACGCGACGAATGCCTGCGCCGACTGGCGTTGTTCGATCTGCCAAACCGGAGTGGCCCTCCCCCCGACTCCTCTCCCGTAAACGGGCGAGGGGTTGGGGAGAGGGAAACCATGAGCAAACCGCTCATCTACGGCCTACTCTTGTCCATCCTCATGGTCGCCGCACCCCATACCGACCATCTGCCACCATGGGTCAGCGCGCTATGTGCCGCCCTACTGTGCTGGCGCACCTATCTCGCGCACAGCGGCAAGCCGCTACCGAAACGCTGGCTATTGCTGATGATCACTTTCGCCGGCGTGGGCGGCATCGCGGTCAGCTTCCACACCCTGTTCGGGCGCGAGGTAGGTGTCACGCTGCTGATTCTGCTCGCCACACTAAAATTCATGGAGCTGCGTGCGGCGCGCGATGCAACGGTACTGGTGCATCTCGCCTGCTTCATCATCATCACCAATTTTTTCTACTCCCAAAGCATCCCCACCGCGCTGTACCTGCTCGCCACCCTGCTGGTCATCGTTACCACCTGGATACACCTGCAAGCGCAAACCATCGCGCTCAAGCCGCGCCTGCGCATCGCTGCCACGCTGCTGTTGCAATCCATTCCGCTGATGCTGGTGTTGTTCGTGCTGTTCCCGCGCGTACAGGGGCCGTTGTGGGGGTTGCCACAGGATGCATTCGCCAGCAGCGGGTTAAGCGACCAGATGGCACCCGGTAGTTTGAGCCGCTTGAGCTTATCCGATGCGGTGGCATTCCGTGTCAGCTATCAGAACCAACCGCCACGACGCGAACAGATGTACTGGCGCGGCCCGGTGCTGTGGAATTTCGATGGGCGCACTTGGACACCGGGCATAACCACCGCCACTATCGCGCCGCAATTTACCGAGCTCGCACAGCCGGTCGATTACGCCGTCACGCTGGAACCGCACAACAGAACCTGGCTATTCACGCTCGACGTGCCCAATAGCATCTCTGTGCCCGCCGAGTTAACCCACGACTTCCAGGTTGTGCGAAAAGAGCCGGTTCATGCACGGTTGCGCTATGAGGCGCGCTCCCATCTCGGCTATCACGCCAACGTGCAAGAGGCGGCGCGGCAGATACAGCGTGCCCTGCAACTACCGAAGAAGCTCAACCCTCGCGCGCAACAGCTCGCCGCAGAATGGCGCGCCAGCAACATCAATGATGCCGATGTGGTGCGCACCGCCCTCACCTACTTCAACCAGCAGGAATTCAGCTACACACTGGAGCCACCGTTACTCGGCCTCAACACCATTGACGATTTTCTGTTTGGTTCCAAACAAGGGTTTTGCGAACACTATGCCTCGACATTCGTGTTCCTGATGCGCGCCGCGCACATTCCGGCACGCGTCGTCACCGGCTACCAGGGCGGCGAATACAATGCGCTGGGTAATTACTACATCGTGCGCCAATCCGATGCCCACGCCTGGGCGGAGGTGTGGCTGGCCGAACAAGGCTGGGTGCGCGTCGACCCCACCGCCGCCATCGCTCCGGCACGTGTGCAAAGCGGTCTGTCCGCCGCGCTGCCGGGCAATGCCGCCCTGCCCTTCATGGCACGTAATCCTCCGCAGTGGATGCTGGAACTGCGTCTGAACTGGGATGCGCTCGCCAACCAGTGGAACCAGTGGGTGCTGGGTTACAACACCGAACGCCAGTTCGCCTTCCTCACCGGCCTCGGCATGGAGGCTATCACTTGGCAGAAGATGGCGACCAACATGATGATAGGCGTAGGGCTATTGGTCGCACTGTTCAGCCTGTTCATGCTGCGCCACCTGTTCGCGCAACAGCCGGACAAAGTGCAGGCCGCATGGCTCAAGCTGTGCCGCAAACTGGCGAAGGCAGGATTGCCACGTGCAGCACATGAAGGCGCACAGGACTATGCCACACGCATCGCCGCCGCGCGCCCCGAGCTCGCCGAAACGATATCCGACCTCGCCGCACGTTACAGCATGTTGCGCTATGGCAATGCCCGGGAGGAACAAGCACAGCGTGAGTTCCTGCAACGCGCCGCGACCTTCAAAGCCTGACAGAGTATAATCCGCGCCACTTTAACCGACTACAGGACGCTTCTAAAAATTCAAAGTTCTAAGCAAGACAAGGCGCGAACAAAAAATTGCGACGCAGCATATGTGCGGTCATGACACGGTGCGGCAGAGCCGTCTGGTGCGGGAATGACCGCGAGCGCTATCTCCCGCAAACGGCTGCTTCGCAGTAACGTGTCGATAGCGCATATGTAAGGAGTAATTTTTTGAGAGCAACGCAGTATCGCGACGAAATTTGGATTTTTAGAAGTGCCCTACAGACACCATGCTCATCACCCGCCGCCTAGAATTCGATGCCGGACATCGCATCCCCAGCCACAACAGCCAGTGCAAACATCTGCACGGGCATCGTTATGCCATCGAGATCACGCTATCCGGTGACATTATCAGCACCGAAGGACTATCCGAGCAGGGCATGGTGATGGATTTCTCCGATGTGAAGCGCATCGCCAAGGAAAAGCTGGTGGATACATGGGATCACGCCTTTCTGGTATACCGCGGCGACCGCGTAGTATGTGATTTCCTCGCCAGCCTGCCGGGACACAAGACCGTCATCCTCGATGTTGTGCCGACCGCAGAAAACCTTGCGCAAGTCGCCTTTGATATTCTCAACCCCGCTTATCAGGACACCTACGGCAACCGCCTGCGCCTCGAACAAGTGCGTCTCTACGAAACCCCCAACAACTGGGCGGACTGCGCACACGGCTAGCAGCCTGTCTGACTTGAAGAATCGAAGCGAAAATTCGGCTGGGCGAGGGCAGATTTTGCCGGTTT
>CAZMWC010000105.1:0-7495 GCA_964569805.1 uncultured Gallionella sp. | reverse complement strand
GAAATCTGGCTCGATCTGCAAAGCGACTATGACATCCGCATGGCACAGCGCACCACCTGGCCGAAGATTGAGCCGCTTGTCCGGGCGCACGCCGCATAAGGCTAGACCCGCATGGCGCTCATCCGTAACGAAATCCGCAAACCCCTTAGGCCGAATTTCTAGCGCCTGACGATTGGATGCAAGCGGGCTGGAAGTTTTTGGCGGTATATTTGGCGGTATATTTTTAAAGCAGAAAGCACGAATCAAGCAACGGCGCGCCTTGCCCGTGAATTTTCGACTGACACGCCCGCCAAGACCACGTTTTAACCAGTCTCAAATATTCTCACAAACCCGCACTGCGTATAGCTTTGGCGGGTTTTTTAATACTCACGCGAGCTTAACTATTTTTGTGTTGTTTGTTAGTAAAAGTGGTTGAGATCAAATCGATGCGCCAATGGCTGCTTTACGGGCGATGGGCGTTGAAAGCAGGCCAGTGCCATAAAAACGGCCAAGGAAGTAGCTATCAACGACCGTTCCTCGGCCTTATGTAGCGCTCCACATAAGGTCGATTATGTAGACAGCTCGATTATGTGGAGTTGCCACAGTGAATTATCTCGGGAGCCATGTGCCGTGCGGCTTTTCATAAGTAATTGGCTGTATGAAGTCATCATAATTTCTGAAGTTTGACGGCTACCGGAAGAGGCAAGATCGGTCGTTGGTATCCCGTAGAGCCGCACAAAGACTGGTAGTGCCACGATGATTGGCCTCCGAATGTCACCTCGACTACATTTCCATATGCTTGGTGACTGGTGGATTATGTTGACCGTGGTCTTGCCGTCACCCGTGCCAGCTAAGGTCTCAGGGTAAGCGCAAGGCATCAACTCCACATAATCAAGCAGTCTACATAATCGGCCAATGCTGCCGGTGGCATTCTGGCTGCTCTATGACCGATATGTTGCCAGAAGCGGAAACTCAGGACACATGTAGAATTTTGGATATCGTCCTCAATGAACGGCTCAGTAGGCCAGAGTTTCGAAGTAGACTCCGTTCAAATCGGGAAGTGCCTGGAGTTCTCCGTACGGTTCAGGCTGCAGGCGCAGAACGCGTTTTTCCATGTCACTATCGATGTAGCGTCGCCCAACACCGCTGTCGAACCAAAGAGGGCTTCCTGTGGCTTCCTGTGAGAGCGATTGAACCTCGTAGTGGCCGCGACTCTTGAGGCGGACGATAGCGCGGAGCCATCGAAGCTGGCTGCCTCTCTCCTCGAATGCCTCGGCGTAGGCCGGTGTCGTCCTGCTAATGATGCCAATATACGTTCCCTTGCCAGGGCCCTCGGAGCGATAGGGCGGTAGTCGATCAATGACCATCCCGTCCGACCGATCCTTGTCGTGCAAGTCGAGGTGAATGGGTTCATGAATCTCCCGTTTCTCATGAACGACGGTTTTGAGCACAGGTGCGTGCAAGTCTTTAAGATCATAGGTGAGCACAACCTGCTCCTTAATGACCCGCCACTCGCCAAGTTTGAGCTTCGCGTCACGCTCTTCTTTTTGCGTGTTGGCGAGAAGGTTCAACGTCCGGTCATCCGGGTCAACCCACTGTTTATCCGGCGAAAATCCGTCCTCTGTGCGAAACACGGCAGCCAAGGGCGTTGCTGATTTCGGCTGCTCCAGCGGGATGACGAACAACTCGCCTGTATTTACCAGCAGGTAGCCATGGTGTTCCAAAGTGTCGAAGTCTGTCGGTGTGAGAACCGGTGTCACCTGGTCATAACGGCGCGGCTCCAGAGGGATGCGGGAAACCTCCTTTAATGCGGCATCAAGGTAGATCACCGCGTTGTCGTTGAGGACAAGCAAGCCTCCGTCCCATATGCCCAGCCAGTACGGGATCCCCGTTTTGCTTTTGACCGTCCCCTGATGAAGAGGCTTGAGATCCATCCCCAATTCGGAGATCGTGCCGAGTACCATGTCCATGCGGTAGATGTGTCCGCCCGCCGAAATGAACTCTTCAATGCGGCCTGAAGATGTCTTGCCCTGCAAGTGCAACCCTCCATCTGCCTCTTGAGTATAGTTTGAGACGCCGCTCGCCGAAAACACGAGGAACCCCCGCCGCTCCATGGCCGACTCATCTGCCGGGGCAGCGTCGATGGATAAAATTAGAAAGAACGCCAACAGAAATGTTTTTGTTATATGGCTGCATCCCATCGGGCTTTCTCCGTTTTTGTTGATACCGCATCCGGCATTTGAATTTCACCCGCTTCAGCAGACACATATGATAACGTCGAAACTGGAATGATTCCGGTCCCTTTTGAATTATCATTTCGCCTGAGATGAATCCGCCGCCAAGGCATTTGTTTTGACGGCGCGAAACCGACTGCCGTGGAGCAACGACAAGGTGCCAAGGGGAATAATGATGATGATGAACACGATACGCTTTTTCGGGCTGGTACTCGCATTGTTTTGCGGATATGCCTCGGCCGCGGAAAAAACCGAGATTTTTGTGCAGATGGGACATTCGAGTGAGGTTCATGCAGTTGCCTTCTCCCCCGACGGGCGTACATTGGTCTCAGGCAGCTACGACCACACCCTTAAGCTATGGGATATCGCCAGCGGGCGGGAAATTCGCACCCTGATCGGGCATGCCGAAAATATATACGCTGTCGCCTTCTCTCCCGACGGGCGCACGATCATCTCGGGAAGCGGCGATAACACCCTTAAGCTTTGGGATGTCGCCTCGGGGCGCGAGCTTATAACCTTCAGCGGGCATAGCGGTCGGGTGGCTGCTGTCGCCTTCTCGCCCGACGGGCGTTTCGTGGTTTCGGGCAGCGTCGACTACACCCTGAAACTTTGGGAAGCGGCTTCGGGGCGCGAGCTTCGAACCATGGACAGGCATGACAATGGAGTCGTCGCCGTCGCCTTTTCCCCCGACGGGCGTACGCTGGTGTCAGGCAGCTACGACAACACCCTCAAGCTCTGGGATGTCGCCAGCGGACGGGAACTTCGCACTTTGAGCGGGCATAGCGGTTTTGTCAGCAGCGTTGCATTCTCTCCCGATGGGCGCACGATCGTCTCGGGCAGTGAAGACAAAACTATCAAGCTCTGGGATGTGGAGAGTGGGCGCGAGCTTCAAAGCTTTAGCGGACATGACAGCACAGTCAACGCCGCATCTTTTTCTCCCGACGGGCGCACGCTGGTCTCGGGCAGTGAAGACAAAACTATAAAGCTCTGGGATGTGGAGAGTGGGCGCGAGCTTCAAAGCTTTAGCGGGCATGGCAACACAGTCAACGCCGCATTTTTTTCTCCCGACGGGCGCATGATTGCATCGGGCAGTAACGACAACACCCTCAAGCTATGGGATGTCGCCGATGGGCGAGAGCTGCAAACCTTGAGCGGGTATGGTCAAGGAGTTAGTGCCGTCGTATTCTCATTCGACGGTCGCAAACTGGTCTCGGGCGGCGACGACAACACCTTCAATCTCTGGGAAGTTTCGAGTGGGCGCAAACTTCGGAACTTCAGCGGACATGGCAGTCTTGTCGTTGCCGTCGCATTCTCACCCGATGACCGCATGATCGTTTCAGGCAGCTTCGACAACACCCTCAAACTGTGGGATGCGGCCTCGGGGCAAGAGCTTAAAACCTTCAGCGGGCATGGCGACTGGATTCAAGCTGTCGCCTTCTCCCCCGACGGGCGCATGATTGCATCGGGCAGTAACGACAACACCCTCAAGCTTTGGGATGTGGCCAGCGGGCGTGAGCTGCGCACCTTGAGCGGACACAGCGGTTGGGTTAACAGCGTTGCATTCACGCCCGATGGGCGCACCGTGGTTTCGGGCAGCCATGACAAAACCATCAAGCTCTGGGACGTTGCCTCAGGACGTGAGCTGCGCACCTTAAGCGGACATAGCGACTTGGTTCACAGCGTTGCATTCTCGCCCGACGGGCGCACTATCGTCTCTGGCAGCCATGACAAAACCATCAAGCTCTGGGACGTTGCCTCAAGGCGTGAGCTGCGCACCCTAAGCGGGCATGACCACTTTGTTAGTAGCGTTGCCTTCTCGCCTGATGGACGTACGCTGGTCTCGGGTGGCATGGATAGAGCTATCAAGCTTTGGGACGTGGCCTCTGGGCGCGAGCTTCGAACCATGAGCAGGCATGGCAACTGGATCAGCGATGTTGCATTTTCACCCGACGGACGCTCGGTGGTTTCTGGGGGCTGGGATTACAGCATTCGTCTATGGGATGCCACTACAGGTGGCGAACGAGCAATGCTGGTGAGCTTCAGGGACGGCGAATGGATCGCGATGACGCCGCAGGGCTATTACACGGGTTCGGAGAAGGCCGACCAATACGTGAACGTCCGCATCGGCAACCAGGTGTACGGCGTGGACCAGTACCGCGAGAAGTTCTACCGCCCGGAGGTGGTGATGGCGGCACTGGCGGACAAGCCGATTGCCGACCTCGCCTCGCTGGATTCGGTGAAGCCCGCGCCCGCCGTATCAATCGTGGAGACGCTCGCTGCGGTGGATGGCGACGAGGCGACCGTGAAGGTGAAGATCACGGATGCGGGGGGCGGCATCGGCGATGTGCGCCTGTACCTGAACGGCTCGGCGGTGGTGCTGGACCGCACCCGCAACCTGGCGGTTTCCGAGGTTCAAAGCAAGGCTCAAGTGTTCTCCTACAAGGTACGGCTAGTTTCAGGCAAGAACAGCGTGCGCGCTGTCGCCTTCAACGCCGGAAACTCGATGCAGAGCATCGATGCGATTCATGAGATCGATGCCCGTTTTGCTGCAAAAAGGCCTTCGCTGTATGCTCTGGTGATCGGTATTCAGGAATACGAGAACCCGAAACTCACGCTCAAATACCCGGTGGGTGATGCCAAGTTGATGGCCGCGACTTTGCAGGGGCAGGCAGCGGGGTTATTCGAGAAAGTGAACGTCGTTGAACTGACCAGCAAAGCGCAAACTACCAAGGATGCTATTACTCAAGCCTTGCAGGAGATGTCAGCCAAAGTAAGCCCCAACGATTTGTTCGTATTTTTTGTGGCCTCGCACGGCACGGTGGACGATGGGGAATACTTCCTGATCACCTCCAACGTCGGCAGCACCTCTACCCACCGTCTCAAACAAGCCGCCTTGAGCCAGGACGACCTCAAAATGCTTATCGCCAACGTCCCCGCGACTAAGAAGATCGTCTTTATCGACACCTGCAACGCAGGTAAACTGGGCGAAGCCATCCAGATGGCGATGCTCACCCGCGGCATGAACGAGGACACCGCGCTCAAAATCCTGTCGCGTGCCGTGGGTTCGACCATTCTCTCCGCATCAAACTCGGTGCAGGAAGCCTTGGAGGGTTACAAGGATCACGGGCTGTTTACCTACGTCGTTGCAGAGGGTTTGAAAGGTGCTGCAGACAGCGATAAAGATGGTTATGTGAAGACTTATGAACTGGTGGACTACGTGGACAGCCAAGTGCCGCAACTGGCCGAACAGGTATTCAAGCATAAGCAGTACCCGACGACTACTCTGAGCGGGCAGGGATTTCCGGTAGTGCGAGTGAAATAGGGACTCGAGACATGCCAACCGGCATGTTGAGCTCCCTTTATATGGAGACTGGCGATTTGCTTTGGGTTGATAGTGATGGTTGCCCAACCGCAATGGCCGATTATCCTAAGCCGGACAATCAAGGAGTGGCGCGGCTTTTCAGTTGCTTTTCGACTGACACGCCCGGTTATCCACATTCCGATCCCGCATTTTCGGTTGACCAGACCTCAACACCTCGGCTAGCATCGGGGGAGTCGTAAACCCGCTGGAGCCATGCACGTGATATTGATCCGACAGTTTTTTTCTTCACTGCTCGCCATTGGCGTTTTAACCTCTATCCCGCTCGCCTATGCGGATGACAGTCTTGTAGATGGGAAACTTGCATTCAGCGTGTCTTCGCCTGATCTCGTCGTCCCGCTGACACTTTCAAATGCCCGCAATATCAAGCTGGAGCTTATCCCCGACAGCGAACTGGCGACGCGCGATCTCTGGGCGCGAATACGCGGCGGTTTTGCGATGCGCGATCTGGACAGCCCCCTGATTGGAAGGCATGAGCAATGGTATGCCAGCCGCCCAGATTATATCGAGCGCATGACCGACCGTGCGCGACGCTATCTCCACTATATCGTCGGCGAAGTGGAGCGGCGCGGGATGCCGAGCGAAATCGCGCTGCTGCCGATGATCGAAAGCGCGTTCAATCCGGGCGCATATTCAACCAGCCGCGCTTCCGGCATTTGGCAATTCATCCCTTCCACCGGTAAAAATTTTGGTATGCAGCAAAACTGGTGGTATGACGGGCGGCGCGATGTCATCAGCGCGACCAACGGCGCGCTTGACTATCTGCAAAAACTGCATGATATGTTTGGTGACTGGGAGCTGGCTCTGGCGGCTTACAACTGGGGCGAGGGCGCGGTGCAGCGCGCCCAGGAGCGCAACCGCAAGCGCGGCCTGCCGGTGAACTACACCAGCCTGAAAATGCCCGATGAGACGCGTAACTACCTCCCCAAGCTGATGGCCGTGAAGAACATCGTCGCCAATCCGGCCGGCTTTGGACTGGTGTTGCAGAGCATCACCAACGAGCCTTATTTCGCCGCAGTTGCCACCACCAAACATATCGACGTGAAGCTGGCCGCACAACTGGCCGACATCCCGATGGAAGAATTTATCGCGCTCAATCCGGCGCACAACCGCCCGGTGATCCTTCAAGATAACAGCGATCTGATTCTGCTGCCGATCAATTCGGTTGAAACTTTCCGCGCCAATCTGGAAGATTATGACAAACCGCTGGTTAGCTGGCAGCGCTATCAACCCAAGAAGGGCGAACGCCTCGACAAGCTTGCGCCGCGCTTGGGTTTGTCGGCTGAAAAACTTAAGTTGGTAAACGGGCTGGGGCGCAACAACATCAGCACCGGGCAAACACTGCTGGTGCCGATTAACGGCGAGGCTGGCAGCAGATTTGAAGCCTTCAACATGCACCTTGCTCCAACCAACGATGCGGGCACCCGCTCGATCAGGCACACTGTGCGCAAGGGTGAAACGCTGGATAGCATCGCGCGCCGTTATCGCGTCAGCGTCGCCAAATTGAAGAACTGGAATGATGGATTAAAACAAGTTAAAGCGGGGCAGACCGTCACTATCGTACAGGCTATTTCACGCAAACGTTCTGGTCGTCTGGCCAAATCGGGCAGCCGTTCGAACAAAGTGGCGCAACGTGCAGCCAAAGTGCAGGTTGTCTACAACAAGCACTGATTCTACCGTGTCACAAAGCGTTCAAAGGATGCGGTGCCGTAGGATGCGGTGAGCTGGTGAAGCGCATCAATCGCGAACGATGCGCTTCGTGCCTCAACGCATCCTACCGGGCTATAAACCAAACGCAGAAGGTGCGGTAAAACGGATGAGCGTAGTGTTTCCGTGGGGGAAACTTTTATCCTACATTCCTCTGTTGGCGAAGAGTTATCAGGTATTTCAGCGGGTTATGCCG
>CAZMWC010000104.1:0-7531 GCA_964569805.1 uncultured Gallionella sp. | reverse complement strand
AGTCGCGGGTTGAGCAAGGTTGGGCGGGGCGGCAGATAAACGCTATTCGTTAGGGCTTCCATACTGCCGTATGGCAATTTATATTGCTAAGTGCTAATCTTCGCCTATGGCAAACACTCGTTTTGATTGGGATCCCGACAAGGATGCTGAAAATCAGCAGAAGCATGGCGTTTCATTTTTCCGCGCCCAGTATGCCTTCGCCGATGCTCAGCGCGTGATTGCCAAGGACATCACCCACAGTCAAACCGAAGAGCGGTTCTATTGCTTCGGGGAGGTTGATGGCGGCGTTCTTACGGTGCGATTCACATATCGCGCTTCTGTTATTCGAATTATCGGCGCTGGCTATTGGCGCAAAGGAAAGGCAATTTATGAGCGCGAAAATAAAATACACGGATGAACCCCTAGGCAAGACTCAGGTAGTTACCGACTTTCTTCCTTCTCCGAGCGAGCTGGCTTTTCGTGAGGAAGGCGTGAAGGTCACTCTGGCTCTGAGCAAAAAAAGCATCGAGTTTTTCAAGACCGAAGCATCGAAACATCACACCCAGTACCAGCGCATGATTCGTCGGCTTCTTGACTCCTATGTAGATGCCCAAGCCCTAACCCGGCGTTCAACCCGGACTCCGCAAAAGCGCGGAGCTGGTTAACTCTACGTTAGGCCAATTACATATGGGAATCCTCGGTCGCCCTCAAGGCTTGTTTGAACTCCACAGCAGCGACTCATGCGTAGGGTCAATGTTGAGCAAAAACGACGTTGTTGAAATTCTCGGCGTAACCGACAGTGACATTCAATCAGTTTCGTTCAAGAACTGGAACGGTATCGAGGCCATTGACGAACGTGAGCTTCAAAAACTTTGGTACGCAAGCGCCATACCCAATTCCCCGCCTGCCAAAATCGGGAATGCGAGCGTAAGCCTCGATGAAATGATCCTCGTGAAGTTGATCGAGCTTGCGTATCCAAACGCCACCGTAGAGCATCAGGTGCCTTGGGGTAGGAGGCGCGTCGATCTGAAAGTTTCAGTTGATGGTGTTTCAAAACTCGTTGAATTTCACGGCCCGAGTCATTTCGCACCATCGCGCTACAACTCAAGCCCTGAGCATCCCTCAATTCGCAAGGCAGAAGTCGAAAACCACTTTGGCATTGAGTGCGTCCTGTGGCCGTACTGGATTCAACGCTGCATTTCGAATGTTCGTGCCATATTTGATAACGACGTCAATGGGCTTGGCGTTCTTTGGAGTACGAACGTCCATTTCGGAACTTTTGTTTTTCCCGACTCGGCGCAAGTCATCGTGAACATCAACAACAGATTCCGCGCTACTCGCGATGGAGGCTGCGGGTATTTCTACGGCCCAAGCACGGAGGGCAGGAACAACCCTGAGCATCCCGTAATCGCCCAAATTCAGCAGGGTAAGAAAAGCATCGAACTCTTGCTGCCTCGCGGCCACAACAACATTGAGCAGTGGGTTCCTCTATGCCTCGCGGCCTAACACTGCGCTCCAAGGGACGTCGGGGGGTTCCATGACGATGGGGCCATCGGGGATCGAATATGATGACGACGATATTGACACCTTGTTTAAGACCGTTGGCTTTGTCGTCGTCCAGTGGGCACAGGCTGAGCAGTCTTTGGACCTCATTGTTGCCGCACTCTTTCAAAACTACGGCGGTAAGCGCTTCGCCCGAAAGAACCGGATCCCTGTAATGCTTGCTACGAAATTGGACTTCCTGAGCAAATGTTTATCGCAAATTCCCAGACTCGCCTCTTTCAAAGATGAAGGTGCCGCACTCGTATCAAACTTCAATAACCTCAGTCAGCGACGTCATGACCTAGTGCACGGCGCGGTCGCTAGTCTTTCACCGGTAGATGGTGCGTTCGTTTTTGCCAAGCTTGACGTCAAAGCAGATTTTCATTTTGCTCGCGAAGTTCGCTTGGAAGTCTCCGAATTCCCGGCACTAACAAAAGACCTTATCGATCTTGGTGCGAGCGCCACAACCCTTGCTCACAAGATTTGGGATCACCGCCAAAAATCCCAATGAATTCGCCCCCACCACCAACCCAGCAGTCAACACGGACGTGCGCGATAAAGCCGCGCAGCGCCGGTTACTTCTACGTTGCTGAAGGTCACATTGATGTCTGCTTTGGTCAGATAAGCTGCCTGATTTCAATACATGATGAGCCGACCCCTCAGGCCGACAACCGGGCCATCATGGCGATTCTCCTGACGGGCAGCCAGTGCCATTGGCACCGGAGTCGAATTGTTTTTGACGAAAGAAATCGACCCCGGTACTTTTCTTGTTGGCACTGGGTTACATCAGTCCGATGCAGTTCGAGAAAAACTGGTTTGCGGCACAGTTGAAGAAGGCCGCATAATGAGTCCGTTAAAAAGTACGGATTACAGGGGCAAGGTCATTATGACTGGGTAAGTTCGGGTAAACCCACGAAGTGCCCCAACTGCGGCTTAAAGCAGACTACTTACACCGAAGCTAAAAAGGAGGCAATATGAACAGATTCAAAGTTACTGGATTATCTCTCATGTTTTTTGGCTTAATTGCTGCACTAACAAGTGGTTGTGCAACTGGTCCAACTGTTCCATATGTAGCACCAACATTAACGATTAATACAATTCCCAGTGGTGCCGATATTTCCGTACAAGGAAATTATATCGGTATATCCCCTGTAACCATCCCAATGCCTGCTGTTCCGATGAGTGATCTGGGGAAGGCTGCGGCTGATTCTGTGCCGCGCCGTAACAAACATTTCGATAAAACTACCCGGCAATGGAGTGCGTACAACATATCCTTTCAGCCACTACAGATTCAAGCCCAACTTAAGGGTTACGAAACAAAAGATGTTACATTTGGCGATTACCACGCTCCCAAGAGTATGGTTGTACAACCTCTTTTCAGCTACGGCGCAGTAACTACAACCACACAGGGTTACTACACATTCTTGGAACAAATCACTATTAAGCTCTCTCCCTCAAAATGAAAGTATTAAAGAAAGGGCGTTAATCTTGATACAGTGGGTTGAACTGCTTGGCAGATCAACTGGACATCCAGCAACTCGCTGCCAACCGCACACCGTGCCATCATTCCTCGTCCGTTACGTCCTGCGCCATCTGCCGCCACAGGAGCGCCAGACCGAAATCCTTTGCGGTATCCGGATTGTCGAAAGGGGTCAACACAGCGGACGGTCAAGCGCCTGATCAATCATCGAAACCGGGTCTTCGATGGGCTCCAGATGTGTCATGACGTGAGCGTGCGGCACCACCTGTCGAATATCGGCCTCGATTCGCTCCGCCCAGTCGTGCCCCTCTTGCACCGTCCATTTTCCCGGCACCAGCACGTGCACGGTGGCGAAGGCACGGCTACCGGCCTGGCGGGTGCGCAAGGCGTGAAAATCCAGCCCTTGCGCGCGATAACCCGCCAACACCGCCTCGATTTGCCGCAGTTTTTCGGCAGGCAAGGAGACATCCATCAAGCCGGCGGCCGAACGTTGCATGAGTTGCCAACCGGTCCAGATGATGTTTGCGGCCACGAGCAGGGCAATGGCCGGATCGAGCCAGAGCCAGCCGGTAAGCCAGACGAGGCCGACCCCGGTAATGACCCCCGCCGAGGTCCATACATCGGTCATCAGGTGGCGCGCGTCCGCTTCCAGAGTGATCGAATTGTGCTGATGCCCCACCGCCATCAAGGTGCGAGCGGTGGCGAAATTGATGATGGATGCCACCACGGAAACCAGCAAACCGACTCCCACGGCTTCCAGCGGCTGCGGGTTTATGAAGCGCGCGAGGGCAGCATAGCCGATGCTGCAAGCTGCCAGCAGGATCAGGAAACCCTCGAAGGCGCTGGAAAAATACTCGGCCTTGCCGTGCCCGTGGGCGTGGCTTTCGTCCGCCGGCAGGGCCGCCAGCGTCAACATCCACAATGCCATCAGCGCTCCGGCGAGATTGACGAATGATTCGATGGCATCCGACAACATGCCAACCGAGCCGGTTATCTGCCACGCCATGCCCTTTAACAGAATGGTGGCAATTGCTGCGGCGATGGATAGCCAAGCGTAGCGTGTCAACGATGTCTGCGCCATATTTGCTTTCTCTCCGCTTAACCGCCGCACACCGGTTTGGCTGCTGAGTTTTTGCCGGACCTGCGGCTGGCGGCCACCGGAACAGCCCTCAACAAACTTTCCGGCGCGATTTTGCTGCCACTGACCGCCACTACTTTGTGGCGCGATTGGCCGCCTTGTTTGAGCTCTATCTGGCGCAGCGGCACATCGAATAACCCGGCGATAAATTTTAGCAGCGCGTCGTTGGCGCGCCCTTCGACGGGTGGCGCAGCCAGCCTTATTTTGAGCGCTTCACCGTGCAGCCCGGCGATCTCACTGCGTTTTGCGCCCGGCTGGACGTGCAGCGTCAGGGTGAGAACTTCGCCGTTGCGGCGATGCCAGTCCGTCATATCAAAACAGGCTTAATGCGATGCGTTCCAGCATACCGACCGGCACGATGACGATGAGTTGGCAGATGATGAACAGCAGCAGCGGCGACAAATCCACGTTGCCCAGCAGCGGCACGACGCGGCGCAGCGGTAGCAGAAAGCGCGCGCTGACGGCATTCAGCAGCGGCGCTGCCGAGCTGTAGGGGTTGACCCATGACAGGATCGCTTGGGCGAACACCGCCACCATCAGCAGATACAGGCTGATTTTGAACAGTTTGACCGCCGCCAGGGCGAGCAGGCCGGGCAAGGGAAAGCCGTGGGATGGGTAGCCTTGCGCCCATAACATGCCGGACAGATAAAGCATTTCGACCAGCAGCGCGAGCAGTAGTGTTGCGCTGTCCAGCCCGAATGCCGGGCGAATGAAGCGGCGCGCGCGCAACACCAGAAAATTGGTGAGTGCCATGATAAATTCGCCGACAGGGTTGCGCAGCGGCGCGCGCAGCCATTGCAAATGGAAGCGCAGCAGCAGAATGGCCGCAAACGGTTGCAACAGAACATCGAGTAAAAAAACCAAAACCTCGCCGGCCATTATGACGCTCCCAATTCATCGCCCATTTCGCGCGCGCGTTTTGCGGCAGCTTGCGCGGCTTGCGCAATATGTTCGGCAACCTGATTGGCTGCCAGGCTCAACAAGGCGCGCTCGGTAGTGCCGTTCTTCGAGGTGACGCGGGCGCGCAGCACACCGGCATCCTCATCGCTGGAGGCGGCGAGCTTGCTGGCTCCCAAAAAAGTCGCCAGGCTCAAGCGGCGCGCCTCTTCGGCATTGAAGCCCAGTTCGCGCGCCGCTTGCTGCAATGCCTCGATGAAGTAGAACACATAGGCGGGGCCGCTGCCGGAAATGGCTGTCACCGCATCCAGCATCGCTTCGTCATTCAACCACAAAGTTTCGCCAGCCGCCGCCAGAATATGCTGCGCTTGTTCGCGTTGCGCCGCGTTCACTTCCGGCATGGCGTACAGGCCGGTCATGCCGCTCTGCACCAGCGCCGGGGTGTTGGGCATGGCGCGCACGATGTTTTGGCTGCCCGACCAACGCGCCAGATCTACCGCGCGTATCCCGGCGGCGATGGAAATCAGCAGTTGCCCGTTGAGCCGGGGCGCAAGCTGTTGCGCCACTTCGCGCAGTTGTTGCGGTTTGACTGCGAAGACGATGATGTCGCTGCCCGCCACTCCTTCGGCCATATCGCCGACAGCGCGCACGCCAAATTTGTTTTGCAAGGCGGTGCGGTTCTCTGCATTGATCTCCACCACGCTGATCTGTTGTGCGGCGAACCCCTTGCCAAGCAAGCCACCGATGAGTGCGGTTGCCATGTTGCCGCCGCCGATGAAGCAAATGTTCATGTCTAGTCTCCCTAACGGGCATGGCAAAGATGCCAACCCTGATGATGAAATTGCCATGCCCGTATCCCCCTCCCCAACCCTCCCCCGGAGGGAGAGGGGGCGAACGGATCGCTGCGCGAATTTCACGTTAACGCAGATGGCGCAAGCCACCTGGAATGATGAATTGCCGCACGAGCTTCGTGTTAATAATTCCTTCGTGTTAATAATTCCGTAGGGGCGATTCACGAATCGCCCTTTTGCAAATCACCCGCACCATCCGGCGCGACAAAGAATGGGCGATTCGTGAATCGCCCCTACGGGGTTGTCGCGTGGGTCGGGCGGTTCGTTAATCCCTTGCACCGAAGATCGCCGTGCCGACGCGTACGATGGTCGCGCCCTCGGCGATGGCGGCGGCAAAATCATGCGACATGCCCATCGACAGGGTATCCAGTTGCATGCCCTCCCGGTTCAAATGATCGCGCAATTCACGCAGCCGGGCAAAGGCCGCGCGTTGCTCTTTGGCATTCTCGCCTGGCGCAGGCACGGCCATCAGGCCGCGCAACTTTAAATTGGGTAGTGCGGCAACCGCTCTTGCCAAGGCTGCTGTTCCGTTCGGCGGCACGCCGCTCTTGCTGGCCTCGCCGCTGATATTGACTTCCACACATATTTGCAGCGGCGGCAGGTGCGCGGGGCGTTGCGCGGACAAGCGTTCGGCGATTTTCAACCGGTCCACGCTGTGCGCCCAAGAAAAATTCTCCGCGATGGCGCGTGTTTTGTTGCTCTGGATCGGGCCGATGTAATGCCATTCGATCGGCAGGTCGCGCAATGCGGCCATCTTGTCCAGCGCTTCCTGCACATAGCTTTCCGCGAAGCATTTTTGTCCGGCTTGCCAGGCTTCGCGCACCGCTTCCGCCGTAAAGGTCTTGCTCACCGCCAGCAGCCGGATGTCTTCCGGTTGACGGCCGGCTGCAAGCGCGGCGGCAACTATCGCGGCGCGCACAGCTTGCAAGTTGGAAGCAATTGTTGCCATAATCGCACGCACCATTCATGCGGTCGCCAGACCGCTTCGTTAAATTTGAAACTCGCGCAGCGATTCGTTTGCCTCCTTTACCGCAAGCGGGAGAGAATCGGGAAATGGACATGGCGAGTTTCGTTATCAGGGGGTGGCTACTTGCCATGCCCATCAAACGGGGAAGATTATAATGGATATCACCGAGTTGCTTGCCTTCGGCGTCAAGAACAAAGCATCCGATCTGCATCTTTCCGCCGGTTTGCCGCCGATGATCCGTGTGCACGGCGATATGCGCCGCATCAATCTTCCGCCGATGGAGCACAAGGAGGTGCATGCGCTGGTGTACGACATCATGAACGACCAGCAGCGCAAATTCTACGAAGAGAACAAGGAGGTCGATTTTTCCTTCGAGGTACCCGGGCTGGCGCGCTTCCGCGTGAACGCATTCATCCAGAACCGCGGGGCAGGCGCGGTGATGCGCACCATTCCTTCCAAGATATTGTCGCTGGAAGAACTCAAGGCCCCGAAGAGTTTCGAGACCATCTCCGATTATCCGCGCGGCATGGTGCTGGTAACGGGGCCGACCGGCTCCGGCAAATCCACCACGCTGGCGGCGATGGTCAACCACCGCAACGAACATGAAATGGGACATATCCTGACGGTGGAAGACCCGATCGAATTCGTGCATGAAAGCAAGAAATGCCTGATCAACC
>CAZMWC010000103.1:0-7558 GCA_964569805.1 uncultured Gallionella sp. | reverse complement strand
CCAGCCCTCTCCCGCAAGGGGAGAGGGTGAAAGACGGTTGTACCTGAGTAGTTACAACTGATAGCATGAAACCCGCCTGTTGGAAGGCGAATATCCGGGTAGGCTCGAGTTGCTGTTTTTCTGTAGGCTAATGGACACATCAGAAAAAAATCACATGCAGGCCATGCGCGACAGCTCCCCGCTGTTCGGGATGAACAACGTGTTCATCGAAGGCTTGTATGAGGACTATCTCGCCGACCCATCTTCCGTTCCCGCCGAATGGCGGATATGGTTTGATTCCCTGCAAACCACACCTGGCGCAGCTCACGAAGTCGCGCATAGCTCCATCCGGCGCGCTTTTACGGCATTGCCACAGGCAGATGTTTGCGGCCCGGTTGTTCGTAAAGCCGACCTGGAGCGCAAGCAAACCCGCGTATTGCAGCTCATCGATGCGCATCGCTCTCTCGGTCTGCGCGTCGCCAACCTGGATCCGCTGAATCGCTATGCCAAACCGGAAGTACCGGAGCTTGATCCGGCACACTACGATCTGGGCGAAGCCAATATGGATACTATCTTCGAGACCGGCTCGTTGCTTGGTGGCCCTCGCATGACACTGCGCGAAATCCTCGCGTTGTTGCGCCAGACTTACTGCGGCAGCATAGGCGCTGAATATATGTACCTCGGCGAGGTGGCGCAGAAATGCTGGATACAGAGCCGCCTCGAAAGTGTACGCGGACTGCACGGCCATGATGCGGCACAGCGCCGTCGCACGCTGGAACTGCTCACCGCCGCCGAGACGCTGGAACGCTACCTGCATACCAAATATGTCGGGCAGAAACGTTTCTCGCTGGAAGGCGGCGAGACGCTGATCCCGCTGCTCGACCACCTGTTGCAACGATGCGGGGCACAGGGTGTGCAGGAGGCGGTAATCGGCATGGCGCATCGCGGGCGGCTCAATGTGCTGGTGAATATTCTCGGCAAGCAACCGGAGATGCTGTTCGCTGAGTTTGAGGGTATCCATGCCGGGCACCTGATCTCCGGCGACGTGAAATATCATCAAGGGTTTTCCGCCGACATCGGTACGCCAGGTGGCCCACTGCATGTTGCGCTGGCCTTCAACCCATCGCATCTGGAGATCGTCGATCCGGTGGTGGAAGGCTCGGTACGCGCGCGCCAGCACCGCCTCAAAGATATCGAAGGCAAAAAGGTATTGCCGATATTACTGCACGGCGACGCGGCATTTGCCGGTCAGGGCGTAGTGATGGAGACACTGGCCATGTCGCAGACACGCGGCTACCGCACCGGCGGCACGGTGCATATCATCATCAACAACCAGATCGGCTTTACCACAGCCGATTTGCGCGACACACGTTCCGGCAGTTTTTGCAGCGATACGGCGAAGATGATCGAAGCGCCGATCTTCCATGTGAATGCCGACGACCCCGATGCGGTACTGCTGATCACCGAGATCGCGCTGGATTACCGCATGCAGTTCCACAGGGATGTAGTGATCGATCTGGTGTGCTTCCGCAAGCTGGGGCACAACGAACAGGATGAGCCACTGGTCACGCAGCCGTTCATGTACCGCTTCGTCCGCCAGCATCCCGGCACGCGCGCCGTGTATGCGCAGCGGCTGGCCGAGCAGGGCGTGATCCGCGATGCGGACGGCACGACACGGTGCGCGCAAGCGACGGGCGCGGGAATACCGTCCCACCGCCTCCTCCCGCAAACGGCTGACTGCGTCAGTAACGTGTCGGAGGCGGAAGCGGAAACAGTGATCGCGGACTATCACAAGGCGATGGATGAGGGGCGCAACTCCATCAACCCGGCGCTGGAGACGGGCAGCAGCAAGCTCACCATAGACTGGACACCGTTCCAGCGCGATATTGCCTGGAATGTTTCGGTCGACACCGCCGTGCCGCAGGAACGTTTACAGCGACTGGCGACCTCGCTGACTACGGTGCCGGAGAATTTCACCCTGCATTCGCGCGTGCAAAAGATCGTCGCAGACCGCATCGCCATGATGCGCGGCGATTTGCCGCTGGATTGGGGCATGGCGGAAAACCTCGCCTATGCCACGCTGCTCACCGAAGGTTATCCGGTGCGCCTTTCCGGGCAGGACAGCCAGCGCGGCACGTTTTTCCACCGCCACGCCACATGGCATGACCAGAATCACACTGGGCGAGATGAGGGCACGTACACGCCGTTGGAACACCTTGCGTCCGAACAAGCGGATTTTGCGGCGATCGACTCGCTGCTATCCGAAGAGGCCGCACTGGCTTTCGAGTACGGTTATGCCTGTTCCGAACCAGATACGCTGGTGCTGTGGGAAGCGCAATTCGGCGATTTCGCCAATGGTGCGCAGGTGGTGATCGACCAGTTCATCGCCTCCGGCGAGGTAAAGTGGGGCAGGCTATGCGGACTGGTGCTGCTGCTGCCGCATGGCTATGAGGGGCAAGGCGCGGAGCATTCTTCCGGGCGCATTGAGCGCTACCTGCAACTGTGTGCCGACTACAACATCCAGATATGCATCCCTTCCAGCGCCGCGCAGATGTTCCACCTGTTGCGCCGCCAGATGCTGCGCCCACTGCGCAAACCACTGATCGTGTTCACGCCCAAGAGCCTGCTACGCAACAAGGATGCGGCCTCGCCGCTCGGCGATTTTACGCAGGGGCAGTTCCAGCCGGTAATCGCCGAAACGGACGCGCTGGTTAACAACAAAGTGCGCCGCATCATCGCGTGTAGCGGCAAGGTGTATTACGAGTTGCTTGCTGCGCGGCGTGCCGGGGAAATTAGCGACATGGCGATCATCCGTATCGAGCAACTGTACCCGTTCCCGCATGATGATTTTACCTCGCAGATTACCGCCTATCCGAACGCCACCGAACTGTTGTGGTGTCAGGAAGAGCCGGGCAACCAGGGCGCATGGCACCGCATCCAGCATTATTTGCTGCGTCATATGCGCGAGGGCATGCGCCTCGATTACGCGCTGCGCCCTTCATCTGCCGCGCCCGCCGCAGGCTATCTGGCGGTGCATCACGAACAACAAAAGGCGGTGATCGCGGCCGCCTTCCGCGACGATCTCGATATCAAACCCAACGTGCATGGCAGCAGCCACCACTGATAATGAAACTGCCATGCCCGTTTCCCTCACCTCAATCCTCTCCCGCAAGCGGGGAGAGCGCAGCGAGGGGGGCGGAGCTAGGCGAACGATCGCTGCGCGAGTTTCACTTTAACCCGGGAGCAGCCCATGACCATCATTGAAATCAAAGTGCCACAATTCTCGGAATCGGTCTCCGAAGCGACCCTGCTGACCTGGCACAAACAGGTCGGCGATGCGGTTGCCGAAGGCGAAAACATGATAGACATCGAGACCGACAAGGTGGTGCTGGAACTTCCTGCAAGCAAGCATGGTGTGCTAACCAAAATTATCAAGGGCAACGGCGAAAAGGTGATCAGCGATGAGGTGATCGCGCTGCTGGATACCGATGCGGCCGCCACCGCGCCCCGAACCAAGGTAAAAGCTCCGCCTGCCGCCACGCCATCGGCT
Organism: uncultured Gallionella sp.; assembly: GCA_964569805.1. Taxonomy (GTDB): domain Bacteria; phylum Pseudomonadota; class Gammaproteobacteria; order Burkholderiales; family Gallionellaceae; genus Gallionella. The sequence continues at coordinate 4,029 of CAZMWC010000103.1, read as the reverse complement.
CGCAAGCTGGCGCATCAGCATGATGTCGATGCCAGCGGTTTACGGGGCAGCGGCCGGCACGGCGTGGTGACCAAGGAGGATGTATTGGCCGCGACGGAGATGCCTGCCATACCAGCAGCACCCGCTCCGCAAACGCCAATGGCGGGCCGCGTCGAGCAACGCGTGCCGATGACGCGCATTCGCCGGCGCATTGCCGAGCGCCTGCTGCAATCGCAACGGAATGCCGCCATTCTCACCACCTTCAACGAAGTGAACATGCAGCCGATAATCGATCTGCGCAACGAGTACAAGGATGCGTTCGAAAAGAAGCACGGCATCAAACTCGGCTTCATGCCTTTTTTCGTCAAGGCGGCAGTGCAGGCCTTGCAGCAATTCCCGGTGGTGAACGCTTCGGTTGACGGCACGGACATCATCTACCACGGCTACTTTGACATCGGCGTGGCCATCGGCAGCGAACGCGGCCTGGTGGTGCCCGTCATTCGTGACGCGGATAGATTATCCCTGGATGACATCGAGAAACAGATCGCCGATTTCGGCGCGCGCGCCAAGGACGGCAAGCTGACGCTGGAGGAATTGAGCGGCGGCACTTTCTCCATTTCCAACGGCGGCGTATTTGGCTCCATGCTCTCGACCCCAATCATCAACCCGCCGCAAAGCGCCATCCTCGGCATCCATGCCACCAAGGATCGGCCCGTCGCAGAGAACGGGCAAGTGGTGATCCGCCCGATGAACTACCTCGCACTATCCTACGATCACTGCATCATAGATGGCCGCGAAGCCGTGCAATTCCTGTCCGCCATCAAGGAAGCACTGGAATATCCGGGACGAGCGCTGCTCAATCTATAGGAAACACAGGTTAATTCGCAACCCCGCAAAGGCGCGCGAACAGCGCGGTGCAAGCGCTACGCGGACAGATTAGTGCTGTGCAGCAATATCTCAAACTGTTCCAGCCTAACCGGCTTGCTGAACAAATACCCCTGAAAAGCATGGCAGCCATGCCTATCCAGAAAGTCGCGCTGCGCTTCGGTTTCCACACCCTCCGCAATCACATTCAGCCCCAACGCATCGGTCATCGCGATAATGGTCTGCACGATAGCGGCATCATTGGGGTCGCTGGCGATGTCTCGCACGAAGGACTGGTCGATCTTGATCTGATCCAGCGGCAGACGCTTGAGATATTGCAGCGAGGAATAACCGGTGCCGAAGTCGTCCATCGAAAAACCCACGCCCAGCATTTTTATTTCGCGCATCTTGGTGATGGTGTCTTCGACATTTTCGAGAACGATGCTTTCGGTCAGCTCCAACTTGAGGTGCGAAGGCTTCGCGCCGCTTTCCAGCAATACACGCTGCACTTGCGCAATGAAGTCAGCCTGGCGGAATTGCTTGGCGCTGACATTTACCGCCAGTGTCAGGTCGCGGGTTAACGCATCGTGCTGCCATTCCTTGAGTTGCACACATGCGGTTTGCAATGCCCACAAACCGATCGGAATGATCAATCCGGTCTCTTCGGCCAATGGAATAAATTGCGCGGGAGAAACCAAGCCGCGTTCCGGGTGCTCCCAGCGCAACAGCACCTCCGCGCCCAGCGGGCGGCACAGGCTGTCCACCTGGATCTGGTAATAGAGGCAGAATTGCTGCTTCTCGTGCGCCAGGCGCAATTCATCTTCCATGTTGGCGCGTGCCTCGATGGCGGCCTGCATGGCCGGATCATAAAAGCGTATCGCATTGCGCCCGCTTGTCTTGGCCTGATACATGGCAATGTCGGCATATTTGAGCAAATCGTCCAGACTATCCTGATAACCATTAAACAGCACGATGCCGATACTGGGTGTGGTGTGGTGCTGGTGCTCTTTGAGCACATAGGGCTTGCTCAACACAGTACGAACCTTTTCGGCAACCAGCTCGGCCTGGGTCGCGGCTTCGGCATTTACACCATTGAGCGACTCCAGCACCACCACGAATTCATCGCCACCCAAACGCGCCACCGTATCGCCGTCACGCACACAGGATTCCAGCCGCCGTGCAACCTCAATCAGCAACTGGTCGCCAATGTCGTGCCCCTTGGTGTCATTCAACTTTTTGAAGTTGTCCAGATCGAGAAACAGTACTGCGCCATATTGCCCGCTGCGCGCCCCGACCGCAAAGGCCTGATGCAGGCGATCCAGCAACAGGCGGCGATTGGGCAACCGCGTGAGCGAATCGTAAAAGGCCAACTGATGTATTTGCTGCTCGGTATTTTTTCGCGCCGTGATGTCGCGGACCGTAGCCTGCAAAACCGCCTTGCCATCCAGCTCCATGGCATTGAGCAACACCTCGGCCTGAAAAGTTACACCGTTATCGGCGCGCTGGTGCATCCACTCAAAGTGATGTCTGCCAATTTCTGTGGCGATGCCGATTTGCTGGTTGGCTAATATAAATGAGCCCGTACCGCACAGCTGCGTTGGCGGCGACAAATCAGCGGGATGTTTTGAGCAAAATTCTTCCCGTGTGACACAGCCGAACATCTCCAGAGTTGCCCTGTTGCAGTCGATAAAACCCTTTTCATCCAGCAGCATCACCGCATCACTGGTTGATTCGTAGAGGGTGCGCAACTTGATTTCGGATTGCTGCAAGGCAACTTCGCCCTGTTTGCGCTTGCTGATATCGCGGCAGGACGTGTACACGCGCCCGTCCGGCAGGGTGACGGCATTCATTTCCATCGAAAGGGTTGTGCCGTCCTTTTTGACGATGGGAACTTCGACAAACCAGCGCTGCCCGCTTTCGAGATTGCCGTAAAAATGCTGCTTATAGTGTTCACGCCAGTCCGGCGAAACCAGATTGCACACCTTGATTTCGTACAGCTCCTTGCGGTCATACCCCAGCAAACCCGACGCATATTCATTCGCATACAAAATCAGGCCGTGCGCATCGGTGATAAATACCGCGTCCGGCGCGCTTTCGATGACCATGCGCCAGTTTTCATGGCTTTCGCGCAAGGACTTGGTCATGGAGAAGGCCATCTCTTCGGAACGCGCCAGCGTCTGCAAATAGGTTTGCTCGAGATGGTGCAATGCACTCGCGTTTTGCCGCGCCATGCGCCGGTCGAACATGGCGGCGAGAATGCCGCCGCCGAACCAGAACAGCGCAGCCAGCGACACCAGCACGGCCAAAGTATTCGGCTCAATGCGCGGGGTATCAACCAGACACACGCTGCCGGGTTGTATCTCCATGCCCAACATGGCGATGTAATGCATTCCGGCAATCGCCAGGCCCATGATGACCGCACCCAGCATAAAACGCGGCAAGGTCGCCAGATTGACGCGCTCGCCCTGATACATCATCAGCAGCGCGCCCCATGACGCGATAGTGGCAACCGCCACGGATAAGGCGAGAATCAGCGGGTCATAGCTGATTGCGGGCGACATCTTGAGCGCGGCCATGCCGGTATAGTGCATCGCACTGATACCCAAGCCCATCAGTACCCCGCTGACAACAATGCGCAAATTACTGATTCTGAATTCGCGCAACACCTTGAAGCCCAGCAGTGCTGCGGCAATAGCGGGCAAGGCGGAAAGAAGAGTCAGTGTCAGGTCATAAGCAAGCGGGATAGGCAAATGAAACGCCAGCATACCGACAAAGTGCATGGACCAGACCGCCATGCCCAGCGTGCACCCCCCCGCCACCATCCACAAAGTTGCCATATGCCCGCTGCTCTCGCGCATCCGCTGCGCGTGGACGAGCGCAGTGAACGAGCCGACCATGGCGATCAGTACGGACAAAAAGACCAGCGGAATATTCCAAGTGATGGGCAAGATTTTAGTTTCTCATGGGGTAATACATCTTCCGCAATACTAACTGAAAGTGTCCCACAGAGTTAACCGCAATATGACTCCTGGTGCACCACTTGCCGTGATATACGAAAGATGCACCGGTTCCCGTCATAAATTAAGTTTCAAAGCTTGCTAATTTTCATCTTCCACTCCGCCGGGCCAGTCTCATGCACCGAGGTGCCGTTGCTGTCCACCGCCACGGTGACCGGCATGTCCTGCA
>CAZMWC010000102.1:0-7564 GCA_964569805.1 uncultured Gallionella sp. | reverse complement strand
AGCCAACCAAGGCTACGCTGTCACCCTTCTTCATGGTGGCGGTGATGATGTCGATCAGTGCCGCGATGTTGCGTTCTGCATCGGCCTTGGTGCTGCCGGTTTTTGCTGCCAGTACGTCGATCAGTTCTTTGCGGTTCATGCTATTTCTCCCTCTGTTTGTGGTTAAAAAATCCTGTGTGGATTGTGCTGGATGTTCCGTTGGCTTGCAACAGCCGCGATTATCTGGATAATTTTACAGCACCGATTTGGCACGCTTTTCACCCTACCACTATTCACTTCCCGCCCCAACGATTCCAGGCCATGCGCAACAGGGCAGCGTTGACGGAATGGCGGTCGAACCGTTCCGGGTCGAAGTCACTACCGGCCCATTCGAGTAATTGCCTGGATTCATCGCTGTTGCGGTTCTCCCGGATACACTCCACGAAACGTTTATATTCGCCGCTGCCGCCGACGTCCTCCGGCGGACAGGCTCGCTCCCCCTCTTCCACGTAGGCTACGCCCAATGGCTCATCGGCATGGTCGATAACCTGCTCGACCGCAATCCTATGTTGCCAGTTATCGGCGAAGTCGTACTGATAGATGAATTCGCTGCCTTTCTCGAAATACCGCCTGAGTATCACCCTGCGTTCATCGAGATGCCCAAGTTCGCCGCCCGCGTCATGCTTCAGGTCGCCGTAGCACTTGCCCCCGATGCGGAACTCGTGCAGATGGGAATCCGTCCAGCCCATGGCCGCTTGCAGATAATGATGCAGTTTGCCAAGACTGGTATCGCCATCAACGACCAATCGCCTCCATATGGGCGGTTCGATTCCGAGCAATTGAATGTACAGGGTAAATATGGGGTGTTTCTTTGTCATGAGCGCCAGCCCTTCCCGGAACTTACCGCATTGAACATCTTTATCTGGCGAGTCGGCAAATAGCCAATCCTGGTCATGGCAATTTTTTCAGCACGGAGGCAAATTTCTTGGTAATCATGGAAAACCCGCTCCCGCTCGGGTGCAATTCGTTTGACCAGTCCTTTTTGTATGTCTCCAGATTCTTTGACAGCGTTCCCCTTAGGTCGATATAGATCACATTCCCTGCGAATCGGGGTTCATTCGCAACCTGCCGGAGCATAGAGTTAAGGCTATCAATCAAATTGGTTACCATCTTCAAGCGCTCCGGTATTTGATCAAACCCCTTTTCGCGAAACCCCGGCTCTAACCACGGACCGGGCAAAGGCCCCCATCCACCCATAAATCCCCGGCCATCGGGGATCGGATAATCGTATCCGTGGATCAGGATCGGAATCTCTTTGCCGACACCTTCCTTGCACAGATATGTGACTGCCGAAATGATGGTCAGGTAAGCGTGGCGCAATCGCTCCATCACGCCATCCACAACGTTATTGTTCAATCCCGATATTGGAGATAGTTTGTGGTTGAGCAGCATTCCAAACTCATCCCCTGCAATGTCGTTCCCACCGCCAGACAGCAATATCGCCTTGGGAATGTTTCCCTGCCTGATCAATTTCTCAATCCGCCTGGAAAGCGCGTCTAGCTGACCATCAGCGTAAGCCATATTTTCTACCCGGTCACCCTTGTGAGCCAAAGACTCCACGTCATAACCATGCTCATCTTCCAGGCAACTCAACACGTCCTTTAAAGGGTAATCGAACCACGAATCTCCTTCCGCAACGAGCACCCCGTTACTTCCTACTGCGCCTCCCATCAGACGCATATATCCAACCTGAGGCAGTATGTTGGACACCAACTCCGCATGCCGTGCCTTTGGAGCACGACGCAGTACCGACGCACGTTTTTTGAGTGCCTTGGCACGCGACTTCATTACAGCCGATGCAAGCTCGCTTCCTGTCTTGATGGCATGGTTATCCAATTTCTTGCCCATGAAAATCTCCCTGAATAATTGAACCGGTCAATACAAAACACCCACGTTTTGCCATCATGCACACCCTATAACCCCGCAAACGTCCTCAATGCCTGCGCCTGGCTGCCGAACTGCGCGGCGTTGATGACTTCCTGCGCCACCGTCGGGCTGACACCCGCGAAGGAACTGTTTTTGCCATACTGATAGGCGAGATCGCCGCCCAGGGCGTCGGCATCGCTGGCGGACAAGTGCGCTGCCAGCAGGCTGTTGGTGGCGCTCCAGTTGGCGAAGTTGGCGCTGCTGCCGCGCGCCTGGTCGAAGGCGTCGACGATGGCGGTGAAGTCGAAATCCTGGATCGACTTGTTCAACAGCGGATCGGCTGAAGCGCGGTCGAACCCGGCGATGGCATCGGCCACCACTTGCAGGTTGAGCACGCTCTTGTAGTTGTCCGTGGCGGCATACCAGTTCTTAAGATTGATCTGGTCGCCGTTGCCGACCTCCAGAATCAGGTCATTGCCCGATTTGGAAAGCGCCAGGTCGGAATACTGGATGCCTCCGCCTAGAGAGATGGTGTTGTCGGTTCCAACTCCGCCATTAAGAATGTCCTGACCGTCGCCCCGGTTGAAGGCGATGATGTCGGCCCCATTCCCGGTAGTGATCGTGTCATTTCCGATACCGCCCAGGAAGAGTTCGTTACCGGCATTTCCTGTCAGCGTATCGTTACCCGAACCGCCATCCAGCAGGTTGTTCCCGCCGTTGTCGCGCAAGACATCGCTGCCGTCCCCGCCGAACAATAGGTCATTCCCAATGCTGCCGGTAATAACATCGTTCCCTAGGCCGCCATCAATGCTGGCGATGTTGACCAGCTCGGTAGCGGACAGGTCAATGGTGTCGTTGTATTGAGTGCCGGCCACCACGTTGATGCCCAATCCGCCATCGATCTTCTCGACGGTGGATGCTCCGCTAAAGTAATTCACGCGAATAACGTCATCCCCTGCGCCGCCTTGGATAACGTCGTATCCGGCATCACCCTGGAATCTGTCATAAGCAGTATCGGCTCCGTCGATAAGGAAAGTATCGTCACCAATGCCGCCTGCCAATACATCCGAGCCTGCCCCACCGATGATGATGTCGTTGCCCGCACTGCCCGTGATGACATCGTTGCCCACGCCGCCATCGATGTTGGCGATGTTCACCAGTTCGGTAGCGGACAGGTCAATGGTGTCGTTGTATTGCGTACCGGCAATGGTATTGACACCCAATCCGCCATCGATCCTTTCAACGGTGGATACACCGCTAAAGTAATTCACACGGATGACATCGTCGCCCGCGCCGCCCTGAATGACATCGTAGCCCGCATCGCCCTGGAAGCGGTCGTAGGCGGCATCGGCCCCGTCGATAAGGAAAGTATCGTCGCCCGCACCACCAGCCAGCACATCCGAGCCCGCGCCGCCGATGATGACGTCATTGCCCGCACTGCCGGTGATGACGTCATTGCCGACCCCGCCGTCGATGTTCGCGATGTTGACCAGTTCCGTACCGGACAGGTCAATGGTGTCGTTGTATTGAGTGCCGGCCACCACGTTGATGCCCAATCCGCCATCGATCTTCTCGACGGTGGATGCTCCGCTAAAGTAATTCACGCGAATAACGTCATCCCCTGCGCCGCCTTGGATAACGTCGTATCCGGCATCACCCTGGAATCTGTCATAAGCAGTATCGGCTCCGTCGATAAGGAAAGTATCGTCACCAATGCCGCCTGCCAATACATCCGAGCCTGCCCCACCGATGATGATGTCGTTGCCCGCACTGCCCGTGATGACATCGTTGCCCACGCCGCCATCGATGTTGGCGATGTTCACCAGTTCGGTAGCGGACAGGTCGATGTTGTCGTTGTATTGGGTACCGGCCACTATGTTGACGCCCAGTCCGCCATCGATACGCTCGACCGTCGACGCACTGGTGAAGTAATTCACTCGGATAGTGTCGTCGCCATCACTGCCCAGGACAGCATCGAAGCCGTCGTCGCCCTGGAAGCGGTCATAGGACGATTCGACACCGTTGATGAGGAAGGTATCGTCACCCGCGCCTCCGGCAAGCACATCGGAACCGGCGCCGCCGATGATGACGTCGTTGCCCGCGCTCCCCGTGATGACATCGTTGCCGATACCGCCATCGATGTTGGCGATGTTCACCAGTTCGGTAACAGATAGATCAATAGTGTCGTTATATTGAGTGCCAGCGACCATGTTGATGCCCAGCCCGCCGTCAATCTTCTCGACGGTGGACGCTCCGGTGAAGTAGTTCACCCGAATGACATCGCCGCTATCACCGCCCTGAATAGTGTCGTAACCAGTGCCCCCTTGGAAGCGGTCGTAAGCCGCATCGCTTCCGCCGATCATGAAGGTGTCGTCTCCAGCATCGCCTGCCAGCACGTCAGAGCCAGCGCCGCCAATAATGATGTCGTTGCCTGCACTGCCGGTGATGACATCGTTACCTGCCCCGCCGTCGATATTCGCAATATTGGCCAATTCTGTACCCGACAGATCGATGGTGTCGTTGTATTGGGTACCGGCCACTATGTTGACGCCCAGTCCGCCATCGATACGCTCGACAGTGGAGGCTCCGGTGAAGTAGTTCACCCGGATGGTGTCGTCTCCCGCGCTACCTTGAATAAGGTCATAACCCGCATCGCCCTGAAAGCGGTCGTAGGTTGTATCGGTTCCGTTGACCAGGAAGGTATCGTCGCCTGCCCCGCCAGCCAGAACGTCCGAGCCCGTCCCGCCTTCGACGATGTCGTTGCCATCCCCCGCATTGACCACGTCATTTCCGGCAATAGCCTGAATGTAGTCCAATCCCGCAGTTCCGCTGAGAGTGTCGTTGTAGATGGTGCCGGTAATCATATTGGCAACGGTAAGTTTGAAGTTTCCGGTTGCGGAAAGTCCGCCCGTGTCGGTTGCGGTAATTCTGACCGGCAGCACGCCGAGATCGCCCATGCCTGCCGTGCCGCTCAAGGTTCGTGTAGCTGCATCGAAGGTGAGCCAGGCGGGTAGAGCGGTGCCATCGGCAAGCGAGGCGCTGTAGGTCAAGCTGTCCCCATGGATAAAATCCTGATCGGTAAAAGTGCCTGCCGGAATCGTCAAGTTCAACACTACGCCTCGCGCGACCATCTGATCGGCAATCTGTGCCGCAACCGCCGGCGCATCGTTCGCGTTCGCCACACTGATGTTGAACGCACTGGCGACACTCAATCCGCCGCTATCCGTTACCGCCACCAGTAGATTCAGGTTGCCCACATCGGTATTGCCCGGCATGCCGCTAAAGGTTTGCGTGGCTGTATCGAAATTGAGCCAATCCGGCAGTGGAGCCTGTCCTGAGCTTGTCGATGGATCAGCCAGTGTAGCTGTATAGGTCAGCGTATCGCCAGAAACAAAATCGGCATCGCTGAAGGTACCCGCCGGAATTGTGAAGGAGAAGGTATTGTCTTCGGGCGCAGATTGATCGGACAGCGGATTGACCAATATCGGCGCACTATTCGACGCCGCAATGCCAGCCACATCAAGCTTGAAGGTAGAGGTTGCGCTCAGCCCGGCGGTATCGGTAGCGATAACCGACACATTCAAGTTCCCCGCTGCCGCATGATCCGGTGTACCGCTGAACACACCCGTGGCCGCATCGAAAGTCAGCCAGCCCGGCAAGGGAGACCCATCGGCCAATGTCGCGCTGTAAGCCAGCGTGTCGCCGTGGATGAAGTCAATGTCATTGAACACCCCAAGGCCGGCGACCGGCGTGTTTCTGGTCAACACCTGGTTTCCCGTACCGAATGCCGCATCAGTCAACTGCGCACGAATTTCAGCTTCGCTCAACCCGTTAAGGTTGCCGTTCTTGCCGTACAGGTAGGCCATGTCGCCGCCGATGGCTGCCGTGTCCGAACCGCCCAGATAAAAATCCGCCAGGTGCGGCGCAAGCTGCCAGGTAGTGATCGTCGGGTCAGCAGCCAGCGCGGCCTCGAATTGGTTCGCCAACCCGACGAAATCGAATTGCTGGACGCGCTTGTTCAGCAGCGGGTCGGAGGAGTTGGGGTCGTAACCCAACATTGCTTCGGAGATTACCTGCAACGTGCTGATCGCCTTGTTGTCCTGCCATGCTGCATCGAACCAGTAAGTAAAGGTAATGTTTTCCCCGTTGCCGACATGCAAGATCAAATCGTCCCACATCCGTTCAAATGACAAATCGGCATAGTTAATCCCGCCACCCAGCGAAACCGTATCCGTGCGTTGCGCCAATGGCACTGCGTTTGAAGAATAATCCGAGTTATACGTGTCATTTCCATCGCCACGGTTAAACAAGAGCGCATCGTTGCCGTCATCCCCATAAATACTTTCATTGCCGATACCGCCGATCAGCAGATCATTGGAAATGGAGGCATCAAGGTAATCATCTCCTGTCCCGCCATTCAACAAATCATTTTCCATATCGGCGTAGTTACTATCGCCGTGTATGCCATCCGCCCCGCTGCCGCCCGAAAGAATGTCGCTGCCGCCACCGCCTTCCAATACATCATGGCCCGCGCCGCCCAGCACAGTATCGTTCCCTGCTCCCGCATGAACACCGTCATCTCCGGCCAATGCCTTGATGGTGTCGTTGCCATCCGTACCGGTAATGTAGTCATTGCCCGTTGTGGGGACAGCCGAAACCATGGACATGAGATCATTCACGCCCCACACCGTGCCGTCCGCAAAGACAAGCTGCTCGATCTTGTATCCGTCCGAAGAAAGCCAATTTCCCAACGTCAAGCTATCGCTCGTGCCGTTAACAGAAAGCGTCACGCTGCCCCATTGATCCGTCATGACGGCAATATCAGTTGGCAATATGTCCGCAGCAAACCGCACAACATCTACATTGCCCGGCGTCGGATCCCAGTCGTAGAGATAAACATTCCCAGCGCCCCTCGCAAACGAGTAGGTATCATTGCCTACCCCACCCCATGTATAGGAATAATTCGCTCCGCCGCTAACCGGCGTACCCGTATCGGTTGTGTCGGTCAGATAATCTGCCGCACCCGCGCTCCCGGCAATATTGAAACTGGAATTTTGCCCGGCCGGAATTGATATGTCAGGGATCGGATTTATGACAACCGGGGCGTTGTCGCTCATCCCTAACATAACTGTCTTGTCCCACACCGTGCCATCAGCAAATTGCACCTGCTCGATCCGGTAGGCGTCGCCCGCAAACCAGTTGGACAACACCAACCTGTCGGCAGAATCGGCAAGATGCAGTTCGAGGTCATCGCCATTGCGCACCGCTTCGACATTTCCCGGGCTCACCGAAGCCTTGAACGACACAGTATCGACGTTAGCGGACAAATCGTAATCGTAGACGTGATCCACACCATCACCATAGCCGAACACATAAGTGTCGTTGCCTGCGCCGCCGTTGAGGGTGTCATTGCCCGCCCCGCCGCTTAACGTGTCGTTGCCGCCATAGCCATCAATGCGATCCGTGGCACTGGTGCCGGTGATCACATCATCCCCCGCGCTGCCCTTCAGGTCGAAGCCCAGCCCGATGAGCTGGCTGTATGACAGCGTGGTGCCATCGGAAAAACTGAAACTCTGCACTTGGTTGGGCGCATATGCATCGTCTGGATTGAAATCGGCGATGTGCAGTTCATCGCCACTGTCTCCCACGCGGACTAGCA
>CAZMWC010000101.1:0-7645 GCA_964569805.1 uncultured Gallionella sp. | reverse complement strand
AACGCCGCCGGTGATGAATATGTACTTGGTCATGCGGGTGCCCGGACAAGTGTTTTTCGTAGTTAGCGATGATACCGTAAAACGTCCCGCACTCAAAATTCAGTGGCGATGAAACCATGCTCTGTGCGCCGCTATGAATCGCCTCCAGAAGTCGGTAGCCTGGATGAAACAACGTGGAATCCGGGAGCACCCGCCAGGGTGCGGTTTCAATTCACGGATCAGTTGCGATAATAGAATTCCGGATTGCGCTGCGCTGCATCCGGGCTACGCTGACTTCGACAATCTCAGGGCAGGCGGTTGTTTATATATACGGCAGTGTTTACATCACCATGTTTAGCCATCGGCCAAGCCGTATTCCTTGCACTCCTACCTGGAACGGCTCCCCAAGTCCCGGATTTGCGTTTTTTTCTCATACATCGCGCAGAACCAATGATCCGGTTCGCCTGTTTCAGCCATCGCGTCCAGCATACTTCTATCCGCACTAACATTGACACTGCAGACACAGGGCGAGGTCGCATCGAAACGCCAGTGTGCGCTCAGGCGCGCAATTTCCTGTTGGCTCTTTTTTCTCGCCTCGCTGCAAGCGGCCTCCCGCGTCTGCCCATTCCCCGCCGAGTGCGAACTCCATCCAGCTTCTTTTCCAACTTCCGTATTTCCGCCTAAAAAACCTTTGTCGTAGGGATTGGGTTCGGCATAAGGCTGATGTGGAAGTCTGGTTTTTGTTGCACCATCTTTCTGCGCGCTGCTGCCGGTAGCGGTTGACGCAGAAGATGATACCGACACCCCGGTGCGGCTCTGCTGTGCCTGTTGGTCTTTGCGGCGTTGCTCTTCACGTTGCCGTTCGGCGGCACGCTCCGCCTCTTTGCGGCGCTGGTCTTCGCGATCGCGCGCATCGGCCTGCGCCAAGCGCTCCCGCGACTGCCGCGCCTCTTCGCTTCTGCGGGCATCCCTTCTCCGTTCCGCTTCGTGCTCGTCCCGCTCTGCCTTGACGCGCTCCCGTTCTGCGGCTTGCGCGGCAAGCCTGCGGTTGGTTTCGGCATAAGCTGCATTCGTCTGGCGGTCGATGTTGCCCAGGATCGCGGCATTATCGTTGATACCCTGAAGTATCTGTGCGCCAATGGCCGCATTGTAGTCACGAGTTGATTGGCGATCTTCTGCCTCTTCCTCCGCCCGGCGAACCCGTGCCTGCCTCTCTTCCTCCGCCTGTTCTTCCCTGCGTATCCGTGCTTGCCGCTCTTCTTCCTCCCTGCGCCGTTCTTCTATTTCATTGGCCAACTGCTGTTTTTCGCTCGCCAGGCTTTGGCGGCTTGCCAGCAGCGTTTTCTTGTCTTTCCCAGTGTTGGCGGATTTTGCTGCCTTGGACAGTTCCGACTCTGCGCACGGGAAGTTGCGCGCCTGAGTGCATGAGGTGGCGCGCTCGATGGCCGTCTGAAAATCCTGGCTATCGACCCGGTCGAGCTGGTCGGACATCTCCAGCAGGCTGGTATCCATCGCAATGGCCGCCGCAGTGAAGGTCGCCAGCAGGCCCAGCAGCATGGAATTTAACAACTCATGTTTTCGACTCATCACACGCCTCGTCGTTTGGAAAAAAATGAAACCCTACCGCAGGCTATTTCAACAAGCTGGCCAAGCTTTTTCATTGCAATTTGTATAATTTCAAATATCTATCGGCCATCTCATCCCCCTTATCTTTTGCCCGGTGCAACCACATTGCGGCCTTCTCACGATCTTCTGGCACCCCGCGCCCCTTCGCATATTCGACGCCCAAATAGACCATTGCAACAATATCGCCCCCTTCTGCCTCCTTGTTGAGGGTTTCAAATCCACTGCGATACCATCGATTAGCCTCATCCATGTTTTTTTCGACGCCCATCCCTTTTTGGTAGGCTTGCCCGAGTTCGAACATTGCATGGCCTTCACCAAGTTCGGCTAGCTTGCGTGTCCACTTTAAGCACTGCTCCTCGTTATATTTCGCGTTTCCATTTCCATTTAAAACATAATTTTTATAAGTGGCTTGAAGCAATCTCATAGAGGCAATATCGCCCGCTTCCGCCTTTTTTATATTCAACAAAAATGCTTTGTTGACCAGTCGCACTTCAACCCTTTTGACGCCCCCATCGCCCATCCTAATATCTTGCTCGAATAGGTAATCCTCATTGTTGATTTTCTTCTGCACCAGCAGCTTGCTCACGCCCGCAGGAACTTGCACATCCATCGGGCATTCGCCCTTGAACTTGCCGTTGATCAGCACTTCAGCGCCTACGTCATCGCCTTCGCAAGTCACGCGCAGCATCGACCCGGCCGCATTCGCGGCTGTAGAGATCAACAAAGCAATAACGAACAATAGCGAACGGTTAGTTGTTTTCATGGCGGCATCCTGAGTAAGAAATTGCATTAGTGATTTTGGAGGTGGCCGCGTTCTGTTTGCACGGGGGTGTTAATTGTGCAGCCGCCCTATCAAGCAGGCGAGCAGGAATATGCTTGCGCACTTCGTTGGGGCACAGTGTCGGGCTGTTCAATGTCGCCGTTGCGCTGGCGTAGGAATAGTTGTGCTCTGCCCCGCATTGCGGAACCCGCGCCGCGAACTGGCAGGCCAGGTGGCTCATGTCGTGCGTGTCGATCGCACCGCCATCCACAAAGAAAAACTGGTAGTCGGTACGGTGATAGCGGCGGATGTTGAAGCGGCTGGTGACCTCGCGTACATAAGACAGCACCTCTTTGTTCATGTAAATCCGGTAGATCGTCGGGTCGCGTTTTTTCTCCTCATCCGACATCTGATACCACTGTGTCACTGGTGAGGGGTTAAACGTGAAAGCTGCCGTCACCTTGGGTGAGCGGTAGGCTATGTACTGGGCGATACCGCCACCCAGGGAATGTCCACTGAGAAAAATCTTCTTGATGGGCGTTCCGTTCGCCCCCTGCGTCTGGGCGAGTTGGTCGATTACCGGCATGATATGGCGCGCTGCCCGTTCGTACTCTGCACCTGCAAAAGGCAGCGCCCCGCTCAGATTGGCGCCCCAGTCGTGGCGAGCTTCGTACAGCGTGGTGTTTTCCGTACCCCGGATGCCGATCACCGCCTCGTCGATAACGCCCTTTTCGTTGCTGTGCACATAGGTCTCGAAGAACAGCCCGTTTTCGCTGTAGCACGCGCCGGTCTGCGTCCAGCGCGCCCAGCCGCCGCCATTGGCGTCGCGCGGCATATCGAGCAGCACATCGCGGTGCTCGGGGTGCACCAGATAGTCGCAAGCATGTTCCGCCCGCACCTTGGGGTCTGCAATATCGTTGCGGTACGCTGCCTTGGCGAACAAGGCCATCAGGGCGAATTGGCCGGCGTGCTCGGTTCCCCCTGTATCCTCAAATATTGGCGGGTTCGATATTACGGCGGATTCCGGAGTAACCTGGTTGCCATCATATTTGCCAAGCGATGCGCAGCCGCCTAACGGCAGCACAAGGGTAAGTAACAGCAAGAGGGCCAGGGTTGGATGCACGGTGATTTTCATAAGCTCCCGTTTTACGGTAGCGTTCTGGCTACCCGAAAACCAATGCTGAAGCCCTGGCTGCCGGAGTCGATGCCGCTGCTGAAGGCCGCGCCCATGTTGCTCGCGTAGCTGTACCACGAGCCGCCGCGAATCGCGCGCCCAACGCAGCTCTTGCCATAGCAACCCTGCATCAATTCCCACACGTTGCCGCTCATGTCGTACAGGCCATAACCGTTGGCTTGTTTCTGGCCTACCGGGTGCGTGACATCGCCGCTGTTTTTGTCATACCAACCCACCGCGTCGAGATTCCCGCCGCCGCAGTATTCGCTCTGGCTGCCGCCGTAGCAGGCGTATTCCCATTCGGCTTCGGTCGGCAGGCGGTATTGTTTGCCGGTCTTGGTGTTGAGCTTTTGCAAGAATTCCTGAATGTCGTTCCAGCTCACTTGCTCTACGGGGCAGGTGTCGCCGCAGTTACTGTGGCGGCTGGGGTTGTTGCCCATGACCGCTTTCCACTGGCCCTGGGTGACTTCGGTTTTGCCCAGCTCGTAGCTGCTCTTGCCGGGGATAGCGATCATAATGACTGCTATTTGAGCTTCAAATTCGGCGGATTTCCGCGCCTGCTCCGCCTCGCGCCGCGCCGTTTCCTCGCGCAAGCGCTGTTGCCCCGCCGCATTCAAATTTTTGGACAGCACCGCCTCGACCTTTTTCACCACGCCGTCGCCCATACGGATTTCCTGCTCAAAAACCCGATCATACGAGGGATCTTTTTTCTCCACCCGAAGCTGTAGCATACCCGACGCCACCTGCATGTCGAGCGGGCATTCGCCCTTGAATTTGCCGTTGACCGTTACTTCTGCCCCGGCATCGTCGCCTTCGCACACCACGCGCAGCATGGAGGTGGTCGCGGGGGCGGGCGGTTTGGCGTAGGCGGCCAGCGGTGCAGCGAGGGCAAGGGTAAGCAACAGGCAGCGGGCGAGCAAGTTCATGTTCGTATAATCTCCGGTGTGTTAAGGGTGGCTTTCATTTTCGGGGCGCCCAAAATGGCTGCGCCGGGCCATGGCAGATCAGTCGGCCATATTCAGCCTGTCATAAAGCGCGTTGATACCTTGCTGGATTTTTTTGTTTGTGTCGTCCGCCTCGATGGCGTTTTCCCCGACAAGTTTTTTCTGCTGGTTGTTTTCCGTTATTTCCTCGCGCAACACTTTTATTTTTCCGAGCAACTCTTCCCGGCTCGGGGTTGCCCTCTTCTTCGAGTCTTCCGTCAAGACCACCAGCCCGTGGTAGAACGAGCAGCGAAAATGGTAGTCCTGGGCGTCGTTGACCGCCGTACCCACGGAATATTCCCCGGTGCCCTTGAGCTGCTGCGCCAGTATCTCCTTCTTCTTTTTATCCCGGCTTTCGTTGATGGCCTTGATGATCGCCGTCGCGAACAGACCCTGATAAACCTCGGCGCTTACCGCAGTTTTGGTACCGTTGAGAATCGTCGCGCCCGTGGCGTAATTCGTCGCCGCCGCGCCCGTAACGATAGCGGCCAAGCTGGAAAAAATGGTCGCGCCCACCCCCGTTAACAAGTTGATCGACGCAGCGGAGCCGATAACATCGCTCTTGTGTTTCTCGCAGACATCATCCGATAGCTCGATGATTTTGTTTTGAAGCTGATTCCTGGGAATCTGTTCACCATCATTGGCTGCTTCGTATAGCGCCTTGTATTTTTCTCTTTCGTCGTCCAGATTGATAGGGGCTTTCTGCGCCTCCTTGCCGTTGCCGTCGGTGTTGTTTTGCAGCGGGTGCAGCAAAACGGGATCAACCCGGAAATGCTGGTTTGCGCAACCGCCCATCATGACAGCCGCAACAAACAGCACCGAAAACCTCATCGCACATGCCAAATTTTTCATCATGTCATCCATGGCTTAGTTTGCAGGTACGCCAGACGCGGCCTTTTCCATCGCTTCCAACTTTATTTTTTCAACCTCGTTGATTGCCGTGTAAAGCATCAGCGTCCAGTCCAGATCCAGCAACTCTTGCTTTGCGTCCATCAAGGAATAAGCTTTGTCATTTTTTTGCTTCGCTGCCTGCATGGCTGCCTTGGTCTTGGCGATTTTTGCAGAGTGCAATGCCTGGAGCTTCTTAAAAATGAGCATTGCCTCAAAACCGCTATAGGACTTCTTTTGTACTTTGAAGGCAACTTCTGCCGAACCAGAAACGGAAAGATTAATTCCACGCGCGCAGATGTCGGAGGCAAATTTTCGAAAATTCTCTTCGTCGATTTTCAACCGCATGTCGATGTATTTATCCCGGGTTGCCGCACGTTCCAACTCGGTGTGAACATTGGAATAAACAATCTCTAATTCCTTCAACTTGTCGCTGTACCACTCGGGTTTCTGCTGGAGCAATGTATGGCTTCCGGTGCTTTCCGGGCCGCAAATATCGGCGTCCGCTTGCGCCTGAAGCGGCACAAGAAAAATGAGGGAGATTACAACAGAAGCAAAACGGGCAAGCCTGCGCCAGGAAGGCGCGGTCGGAACGGGACTTTTTGAGATCAGCCCTCTAAGTGCGGAGTGCGGAGTGCGAAGTGCGGACAGTGCAGGTAACAAGTTATTCCCCTTTGAACAAGATTTGCTGTGATCACCTGATTCCCGTTTGTGCGGGAACCCATAATTTATGGACCGGAAAATTTCCGTTGCCCACCGTTGCTTCTCAGGTTCCGAATTTTGCTTGTAGTTAGATGCCTCACACACCTCAGGGTGCGCAAACTCTCCACGAAACTACGAATGGTCGAACCCTTCAAAGCAACTTACGCCAGCTCCTGTTCTGGGGTTCCGCCGATTGCCCCGTACCGTGCTTGCGGTATGGTGTGCGTTACAGCAGATTTGCAAGATGGGCGAACTTTATTTGAACTTCCGGGGAAATGTCAACACTGATTCGAGTTCTATCGGATGGCAGTAGACAGTAGCCCGGATGAAGCGCAGCGTAATCCGGGAGCGCCCGCCAAGGGCGCGGCGGCCGGTTCACGAATCGGTTGCAACAGAAGAACCCCGGATTCCATTGCATTGCATCCGGGCTACAACGGCTGCCCGGCAATCGTGCTGGGGTGCTCCGCACCGCGCGCAAAGAGTTCCTGCAAGGTCAGGCCGGCACTTTGTTCAAGCTGCCCGGCGCAGGCCGCAATCCATTGCCGCAACGGGTCGTCACCCCGTCCGGCAGGCAATGAACCGCTGTCCAGCGCGAACAGGCGCAACAATTCGGCGGCGCGAATATGGTTCGCATCACGCATCAGCAACCAGCCTTGTCCCTCTGCCTTGCGCACCATATCGGCACTTGCCAGCTTTCCAAGAATTTTTTCCAGCACGTCATAACCGAGATACAACGATCTGGATAATTCCGGGAAAGTACTCACCCTGCCCTGTTGCAAACCACTTGCCAGGAATTGCAACACACGCAGCGCATCCAGCAATTGGGCGGCAGGCGATAAATTCTGCGCTGAGGGAGCGCGCCAATGCGACAGCGACGCCGCAATCACCGCGCCAAGCAGGGTAGTCAGCCAGGACAGGTAAATCCACATCAGGAAAACCGGCACGCTGGCGAACGCGCCATATACCAGCTTATAAGTGGGAAAATGGCTGATGTAATAGCCGAACACGCGGTTCATCGATTCAAAGACGATTGCGGCCGCAACCGCGCCGATCAATGCGTGTGTGCGCGGCACATGGCGATTCGGCACCAGCTCGAACAACATGGCGAATGCCAGCGTGGTAAACAGCACCGGCAATATTTTCAGCGCACCTACGCCGAATATCGGAATCTGTTTGGCGTAACCCATCGACAATCCGACCAGCCATGAGGTCAACGACAGGCTCGCGCCGATGAGCAACGGCGCGAGCGTGAGTACCGCCCAGTAAATGACCAGCCGTTTGAGCAACGGCCGCGGGCGGGATACCCTCCAGATCGTATTGAATGCATGATCTATGGTCAGCATCATCAGCATGGCCGTCACCGCCAGAAACACGATGCCGACCGCCGTCAGGCGCATCGCGCTCTCGGTGAATTGCCGCATATATTGGGTGATGATCTTCCCCGCCATATCCGGCATCAGATTGCTGACCAGGTAAGTCTTGATCTGGCTGGAGAAATCCTCGAATACCGGGAACACCGAGAACATCGCCACG
>CAZMWC010000100.1:0-7651 GCA_964569805.1 uncultured Gallionella sp. | reverse complement strand
TCACCTTGCCGAACAGGCGGGTGCCTTGCGGATAACGGCGTGCCAGACCGTTCCATGGATCATCGCCCATTTGCTTGATGCCCAGCGAGACACGGTTCTTCTCCTGGTCAAACTTGAGAATCTTGGCTTCAACCTCGTCGCCCACATTCAACACCTCGGAAGGATGTTTCACCCGGCGCCAGGCCAGATCGGTGATGTGCAGCAGGCCATCGATACCACCCAGATCAACAAACGCGCCGTAATCGGTAATGTTCTTGACCACACCTTTGACGATCGCGCCTTCCTTGAGGTTTTCCATGATCGCTTCACGGTCGGCGCCCATCGATGCTTCCAGCACCGCACGGCGGGAAACCACCACGTTATTGCGCTTGCGGTCCAGCTTGATGACCTTAAGCTCCATGGTCTTGTTTTCGTAAGGCGTGGTGTCCTTGACCGGGCGGATGTCCACCAGCGAACCCGGCAGGAAGGCGCGGATGCCGTTGACCATCGCAGTCAGGCCGCCCTTGACCTTGCCGCTGACAAAGCCTTCCACGATTCTGCCTTCTTCCATGGCCGCTTCCAGATCGTGCCATGCAGCCAAACGCTTGGCTTTTTCGCGCGACAGCTTGGTCTCGCCATAACCGTTTTCCAGTGATTCAATCGCGACAGTGACAAAATCGCCCGCCTTAACTTCCAGTTCACCTTTCGCGTCGAGGAATTCCTCGACCGGGATCAAACTTTCGGATTTCAATCCGGCATTCACGACGACCATATTGTGGTCGACACGCACGACTTGTGCGGTAATCAGTTCGCCCGCGCGCATTTCCTTGCGCGTCAAGCTTTCTTCAAACATTGCTGCGAAACTATCGAGGTCTTGTACTGCTGCTGCGGTTGAGTTCATCGGATATACCTAAAGATAAAATATCTGCTTGCGCAGAGGGTTAGTTAAAGTTCCCATCAAACGGAGAGTCAAACGGGGCCTGTCTTTCAGCGTTACTTTGCCTGGTAGCGTGTCAAAATTTCCTGTACCGCCTGCTCGATGTTCAGGGCCGTAGTATCCAGCAGACTTGCACCATGCGCCTGTTGCAGAGGAGACGCGCTGCGTTGAGTATCTCGCTCATCACGCACACGTATATCCAGCAAAAGGGCGGTGATATTAGCACCGATTCCTTTCTCCATCAACTGCTTATAACGTCGCTCGGCGCGTGCCTCGGCACTGGCGGTGAGAAATATCTTCAATACCGCGTCCGGGAACACCACCGAACCCATGTCGCGCCCGTCGGCAACCAGGCCCGGCGCGCGGCGGAAGGCGTGCTGCCTGGCAAGCAGCGCGGCGCGCACTTTGGGTAAGGCCGCTACTTTGGAAGCCGCAGCCGCACATGACTCTCCGCGCAATTCATCGCCGACCAAAGCGCCGTCCAGCCAGATATCCGTACCCTCGAAGCGGATGTCGATCTGCTCCGCCAAGTCCGCCAGCCGCGCTTCCTCATCCAGCGCGATACCGCGCTGCACTGCAGCCAGACCCAGCAGGCGATACAGCGCGCCGCTATCGAGAAAATGATAACCCAGCACCTCGGCGATGCGCTGCGCCACCGTCCCCTTGCCAGACGCGGAAGGCCCGTCGATCGCGATCACCGGCACGGCCTGTGTCACGCCGGCAAATGCCGCGAAATAATCGGGGAAGGTTTTGGCAACGCAACCAGGATCGTTGATGCGCATGCCCTCGGCGCCGAAGGCCGCAAGTGAGAAACACATCGCCATGCGGTGGTCGTCGTAGGTATCGATGCCGGATTTGGGATTTTGGATTTGGGATTTGGGAGGCGTGATGCGAATATAGTCGGCCCCCTCTTCCACTGTCGCGCCGACCTTGCGCAACTCTGTTGCCATCGCCGCGATGCGGTCGGTTTCCTTGACGCGCCAGCTGGCGATGTTGCGCAGCGTGGTCGTGCCGTCGGCGAACAGCGCCGCGACCGCCAGCGTCATCGCCGCATCGGGGATGTGGTTGCAATCGAGGTTGATGGCCTTGAGTTTGCCATCGAGAGGCGCACGCGCCTCCATCCAGTTCGGCCCCATCGTGATCTGCGCGCCCATCAACGCCAGGGCATCGGCAAAGCGCACGTCCCCCTGGATGCTGTTGCTGCCCACGCCCTCGATGCGTACCGGCCCGCCGCCGATCGCGCCCGCCGCGAGAAAATACGAGGCCGACGACGCATCGCCTTCGACGTAGATCGCGCCGGGCGACACATAACGGCTGCCCGCCGCGACCGTGAAGCTGCGCCAGCCATCGCGCCGCACCACAACACCAAAGCGCGCCATCATTGCCAGTGTAATCTCGATATACGGCTTCGAGATCAACTCGCCGGTCACCTCCACCGTTATCTCGCGATCCAGCAGCGGCAAGGCCATCAGCAGCGCGGTAAGGAACTGGCTGGATACGTCGCCGCGCACGCTGACGCGCGCCGCATCGCTCAGGGTTGCGGGAAAAATCTCCAGCGGGGGGAAACCCTCGTTGCCCGGATAATCGATATTCGCACCGAGCGTGCGCAACGCATCCACCAGGTCGCCAATCGGCCGCTCGTGCATGCGCGCCACGCCGGACAGCCGGTAATGCCCACCGGACAACGCCAGCGCCGCCGTCAGCGGACGAAACGCCGTGCCCGCATTACCCAAAAACAATTCCGCTTTTTTGGTTGGAAAATTTCCGCCGCAGCCTTGCACACGGAACACATGCGCATCCAGCTGCTCCACGCCGACCCCCAGCGTACGCAAGCCGTCCAGCATGCGCTCGGTATCGTCCGACAGCAGCACGTCGCGTATCTCGGTCGCACCCTGTGCCAGCGCGGACAGCAGCAGGATACGGTTGGAAATACTTTTGGATCCGGGTAACGTGACCGTACCGCGTGCGCTCAACAAGGGAGGGAGGTCGAGGAAATTTTCGAGTGTCATCGGGAGTGAACCTTGCAACGGACTAATTCGAGGACGGCATGATACCGCAGCGGGACTGCGCCAAAGGAACTTGTGATCTCATGAAGGCGTGTTGGAAAAACGCACCCGCTCCGGCGCATTGGTGCTGCCGGTCGCGCCCGAAGAGATAAATCTGGGCACTGGATAGCTTCTTTTAGTATTCACTCCTAAATTGGATTAAGTACTAGCAGCAACTTTCTTTCGTGTTCGAGGAGATTTTTTTGGGGGGGGTGTAGGCGTAATCTTTTCCCACTGTTCAGAATCAACGCTGTATCCAATGACTTTGGAATGCGCATTTAACCCCAACATTTCCAATTGAGAATGCATGTGAAGGTTAATTACTGGAATGGATTGCGCGACTAATACATCTTTAGAATATGTATCGTCCAGCCACTCTTTTGCATGTTTTAGAGTGATAAACTTAGGAAAATCATATCTAGCTTCATAGGTGCCTAGAAAAGTAATTAAAGGCTTCCCACCTACTTCTTCAGACCATTTTCCATCAAGTCTTACTTCAGCTCGGGCGCGCACTTCAGTGCGTCCTTCGACTGGTTCCATCAACTCCACAGAAATTGAATGGCTAATTTCAGAAACCAATTTCTTTGAAGCCGCAGAACCCAATCTTTTTATATCGAGACTTCGAAGCAATACCCGAATTAACTGTGGCAAGCAGACAGCTTGCGAGATACTCTTTTTCCTACCGGTAGCCATGTATCTTCACCCTCTTCATCGTCAATTGATGAAACACAATTATTAAAGCAATCCTCCGCCTCTCCGCTTGTCAAATGAGTCTGATAAAAGACCTTGACTGTAGGGCGTGGAGACGCAACATTGATTGGCTCTTCTAGGCTAACTTCAGCCTCCTTCACCAACGCATTCATAACCTCTGGATATTTCAATGCCAATTTTATTAGTCTGGCAGTAGGACCAGCAGGACTGGATATGCCTCTCTCCCACTTAGAAAAACCTTGCGTTCCTCCACCGAAAATAACATTCGCATACTTTTGAGTTAACTGATATTTTTCGCGCAATGCCAAAACATCTGAAGAAGAAATATATCCAACAAGGGCTTCTTGAAACTTTTGAACCAATTGTTGATTCTCTTTCCTTTGTCCGGGTAGATATCCACGCGTACCACACTTATTACATTCAGCGTAATGAAGCCCGTCTATTCGATATTCTTTTCTGGCATGACGAAATGCATATACTTCATCCGATTTCGGCAACCAATTCCCCGTTCCACAAACAGGACAATTTTCACTTACAAATATTTTTTTCATTGTTAGTACCTTGCTGGATGAATACTTACTACTAAACATCTTGGATTGTTTTCAAAAAATCCAAACTTTACGTAAATTTTCAATCCATGTGCCCATCTGCATTTACGAAGGCGATTCCAATGCATTGCATATCCATCACAATCAACCGTTTTCTTTACCGAAGTAGCGCTCCGTTCTGATTTCTCATAATCGGCATCGCTTAGCGCACAAATAAAATCGACTAATTCCTCGTCAGTTAACGCTGGAGTGAAATCAAGATCCATATCAAAATCGGCTTTATCATTCAACACCCTCAGCCCATGAACTTTCAACAAACTCTGAGAGACTGCCAAATCGTAAACTGGCCCATTAGTGATTATTGTGCGGCCATCTTTAGCTCTCACAGTAGTGGTGCAAGCACCGTAAACTAATATACGCAGGTTATTATTAACCATAATGGTTAGATTTGTAAATATTTAGTTAGTCTGTTGAGCATAACCCCGTCTAAGCAACACGGGGGTTCCAAATACATAGCCCGCAATCTAACAGCTAAATCCCTTCATGTGTATAGACCGAAATATATAGGCAATTGTGCCTAGTCTCGATTTTTAGGCTGTGCTGATGTTCGGCTATTGGCACATTCCAACCCTTCACCAGCATCCGCTCTGGTGAAGTTCAGCTACACGCTGATCGTTCCGCACATCTCCGTTCAAGTACGAGAACCTACGGATACGTAACGCACAATCTAGCAGCAAAGACCCTTCAAGGATACAGGCTAAAAATATATGGCCGCATCGAGCAGACCCGCTGAAGTATTCGGTTAGAATACGGGCCTGCGTTCCAATTCATGTTCAAGGATATGTCATGTACCAAATCGCTCCGAGCATTCTTTCCGCCAACTTCGCCAGGCTGGGCGAGGAGGTCGACAATGTCCTCGCTTCCGGTGCGGACATCGTGCACTTCGATGTAATGGACAACCACTATGTGCCCAACCTGACCATTGGTCCGCTGGTCTGTGAAGCGTTGCGCAAGCATGGCGTGACCGCGCCGATCGACGCGCATCTGATGGTCAAGCCGGTGGACCGCATCATTCCCGATTTCGCCAAGGCGGGCGCGACTTACATCACCTTTCACCCGGAAGCCTCGGAGCATATCGACCGTACCATCGGCCTGATCAAGGAAAGCGGCTGCAAGGCCGGATTGGTGTTCAATCCCGCCACGCCGCTGGATGTGCTGGAATACACGCTGCCCAAGCTGGATATGGTACTGCTGATGTCGGTCAACCCCGGTTTCGGCGGGCAGAAATTCATCCCGCATGTGCTGGACAAGGCACGCAAGGTGCGCAAGATGATCGACGCGACCGGCCTGCCGATCCGCCTGGAGATTGACGGCGGCGTGGGACCGGCAAACATTCGCGAAGTGGCTTTAGCGGGCGTGGATACCTTCGTGGCCGGCTCCGCCATTTTTGGTGCGCGCAAGGAAAGCGATCCGCACCGCTATGACAGCGTGATTGCCGCGATGCGCGCCGAACTGGCCAAGGTGTAAACAGTGCAGCCGGTGCGGTTTCCGCTCAGTATTTCCGCCATCGTCATCGATCTCGATGGCACGATGTTGCACACCGCGCCGGAACTTGCCGAAGCGGCCAACCGCATGTTGCGCGACATGGATTACCCGCCGGTGTCGCAGGAGTTGCTGGCAAGCTATATCGGCAACGGCATCGGCTGGCTGGTAAAGCGCGCATTAACCGGAGAAATGCATGCCACGCCGGATGCCGCGCTATACGAACATGCCCTGCCGATCTTCGAAAAGCATTACACCGATGTACTGCTGGCCAGCAAACCGTTCGACGGCGTGATCGATGGCCTGGAGGCCATGCGTACGGCGGGTTTCCGTCTGGGTTGCATCACCAACAAGCTGGCGCGCTATACCGGACCGTTATTGCAGGGCGTCGATTTGGCAAAGTACTTCGAGATCGTCATCTCCGGCGACACCCTGCCGGAAAAGAAACCGCATCCCCTGCCGTTGCTGCATGCCGCCAGTTTCTTCGGTGCACCGGTCAGGCAAATGCTGCTGATCGGCGATTCGCTCAACGATACTCTCGCGGCGCGGGCCGCCGGCTGTCCGGTGTTCTGCGTGCCTTACGGCTACAATCACGGCGAACCGGCGGAGACTCTGGATGTGGACGCAGTGATTGCCAGTCTGCCCGCTGCCTTGCCGCTGATAAAACGCGCCTGAACATGAAATTAAATTACCTCCTCTGTTGGCGATGGTGAATTGTAGGGTGGGCAACGAGTTGCCCACCGTTCCCGCAATTCATCCGCGTGGGCACAATGTGCCCACCCTACAAAATACCGGAGGCTTTATGCTGCACCCCATTACCGAACAGGAATTCAACGTACTGGCCGAACAGGGCTACAACCGCATTCCGCTGGTCACCGAGACTTTCGCTGACCTCGACACGCCGCTGTCGCTGTATCTCAAGCTTGCCAATCAGCCTTATTCTTACCTGCTGGAATCGGTGCAAGGCGGTGAACGCTTTGGCCGTTATTCCTTTATCGGCCTGCCAGCCGATACGCGCCTCACGGTGCGCGGCAACCGGGTTACGCTGACGCACCGGGATAGCGAGACGACGCACACCGTCGACAACCCGCTGGATTTCATCCGCGAATACCAGTCACGCTTCAAGGCGGCTCCCTTGCCGGACCTGCCGCGCTTCACCGGCGGACTGGCCGGTTATTTCGGCTACGACACGATCCGCTACATCGAACCGCGCCTGGCAAAAACCGCCAAGCCCGACACGCTCGGCACACCCGATATTCTGCTGATGCTCACCGAGCAGGTGGCAGTGGTGGACAACCTCTCCGGCACACTCACCTTCGTCGTCTATGCCAACCCGGAGCAGAGCGGCGCCTATGCGCGGGCGCGGCAACGCCTGCAGGAGTTGACCGCGCGTCTGCGCCGGCCGGCAGACATCCCGCACGCACCGCCAATGCACGGCGGCGAAGCAAAATCCGAATTCGGTGAAACCGCGTTCAAGCAGGCGGTGGAAAAAGCCAAACGCTATATCTTCGACGGCGACATCATGCAGGTAGTGCTGGCGCAGCGCATGGCACAGCCGTTTCCCGCCTCGCCGCTGTCGTTGTACCGCGCATTGCGCAGCGTCAATCCGTCGCCGTACATGTTCTATTACGACATGGGCGACCATCACGTGGTCGGCGCGTCGCCGGAAATACTGGTGCGATTGGAAGACGATGCAGTCACGGTGCGCCCGATCGCCGGAACGCGGCCGCGCGGCAAGACACCGCAGCAGGATGCCGAACTCGCGCAGGAGTTGCTGGCCGATCCGAAGGAACTGGCCGAGCACCTGATGCTGATCGATCTTGGGCGCAACGACATCGGCCGCGTCGCGCAGAACGGCACGGTGAAGCTGACCGAGAAGATGATCATCG
>CAZMWC010000099.1:0-7713 GCA_964569805.1 uncultured Gallionella sp. | reverse complement strand
ATTGGAAATTACGGTGCGCATGGGTTTCTGGATGCCCGGCTAATTTGTTAAGGTGAAGCGGAAGAGCTTGTTTACCCGTGCCGTCATGGTTGCAATTCAATGCAACACAAATTCAACCTAGAAACCGCAGTTGGACGAGGTGGGGTGTGCGGTTTGTGGGGTGCAGGGCAAGGCGCAACGACGCGGAATGGTCGTTCCATTCCAAGGAGTTGCAACGCCGCCATGCGCCGCAGAAACCGTGCAATCCACCTCGTAGCGCACTCACCAATCGGGTGAGCTTTGAATTTACAAATAAGTGCATTGATGGCATGAGGTTAGGCTTTCCAAATAGCGGTCAACTGCGGTTTTTAGGTTCAAGGTTGTTTAACGCAAACGAGGATTACAAACAACGCGCATCGGACTATCTGAAGACGAAAAGGTTCAAAGCCCATGGCCCGCATCCCTAAACCCGGGCAACCCAGAACAAGCCAGGCGCGCCCTCATTCCAATTTGGCACGCGCATATCTTACTGTGTCATGAAGCGATCAAGGGATGCAGTGCAAGGCAAAATCGGAAGAGGAAGCGCAGTTTACATGCCGGTAAATGAGCATTCCGAGTTCGATTTTAACGCCGCAATGCGCCCTTCAGCGCTTCATGACACAGTAAGCATAAGCGAGACCCGACTTTACCAGCTCTTTCGCATCATAGCGGTTGAGCATATTGCAGCCGTCGCACAGCGCGGGGATCGGTGCCATGCCTTCGCGCTTGCCCAGCGCTTCGCGGATACCGGAATCTTCCACGTGACCGATGGGGTGTTCGTGCCTGGCATCGTTGTAGCAATACAGGTAATCGCCACTCGCCGAAATGAAAATATTGCTATTGCGCGGGGTGCATTTGAAACTGTTGCTGCGCCATTGCCGGAAAATCTCCCGAAGGCTGGGAACGAAGTCGAATTCCTGCGAGCGCAAGCGATGCCGCCGGATCATTTCCCGTAGCCTGTCCGTGTCCAATTCATGCTCCCGCAGGCTGCCGCCACGATTGTACAGAGTAGGCGACATGGTAAGTATTTCCACGCCCTGCGCGCGCAGCCAGGCGATGGTGTCAGGCAGCGAAGGCAAACATTCCGGCATGGGCGTGAGGCTGATGGCCAACCTGGTATTTTTGAAGAGCCGTTGCGCCGTTTTGATGTTGTCCATGACGCGCGCCTGGTCGAGATTGGCATGCACCACGTTGTAAACTTCGGGGTCGATGCTGGAAAAGGAAATCAGCAACAGATTGATCGCGCCGTCCAGATGCCGGATGCGTTCGACATCGAGCTGGTGGCCGTTGCTCACCATGTCGAAACGGATCGGGTGGCCGCGCATATCGTCCACAAATTCGAAAAACCGGGGATGCGTGGTGGGTTCGCCGTAGCCCGCGATAACGGCGCGGAACACATCTTGCGGCAGCAGGCGATCCAGCACTTGCCGCCATGTCTGTTCGGTCATGAGCTGGGGATATTCGATCAAGTCTCTCGGGCACATCGGGCAAAGCGCGTTGCATTTGCTGGTCCACTCGACGTTGACGGCGACACGGTAGGCGCTCATTTGCCGGTGCCGGAAGACTGCTCGGCAGGGACCATGAGCGGAATGTAGCTCGAACAGCTCGGCACAACCAATTCAATATCCACCACCACGGCGCATTCGGCTTGCGGGAACGATGCCATCATTTCCGCGTTCTCGTGGATAGATGCCTGCCCGTTCACGCGCAGGCGCGCGCCATCGGTGAAATCGATAAACAACATACTGACATACGGGTTGAGCAAGATGTTGCCGAGGCTCATGTAGGCGCCGTTGCCTTTCACGCGCGCTTCAAAATGCGGGAACGCCAGACGGTTCGGGGACAACACCTTGACCAGGCCGGGCCCGCCGCCCTTGAACGAGCAGTCACAGCGACCATCGGGGGAACTGGTGGCGAAAAAAAAGAATGGCGCCGCCTCGATTCTGGCATGAAGCTGCTCCGGGATACGATCCCATATAAGCTGGTTGATGCGCGTTTCGGTCCATAACTCCGGGTTGCCCCAGCGTCGCTGCGCGTCAAGCTCGCCAGCGTTAAAGGGCGATGAAGTCATGGTGTCGATTCTGGCAAAATATTCTTGCAAAGTGGCGTTCCGGCAAAGGCCGCCGCGTTGCCGTAAAGTTCAGATTTCCGGCACAGGCCTATTTTACATTCTTTGATTACGGCGCGCCTCGTTCATAAGGTAACCTCTATAAATTGACTTTTGCACGATGCTGCATCAGATAGTAACGGACGCGATCACCCAGTAGCGCGCGAATTTGCCGATCGCCATGAATAGCGCGGCTTGCCACCAGTTGAGCCGCAACCAGCCGGCAGCGAGGCACAGCGCATCGCCGATCAGCGGAACCCACGCCAGCAATAAAGCCGGCACACCAAATTTCCGCATTTTCCCCACGTGCTTGAGCTGCTGCGTTTGCGGCAGCAGCCAGCCCATGCCGAAGGTCACCATGCCGCCCAGCGTGTTGCCGATGGTGGCGATGATGAGCGCCGCCCATAGCGTTTCTGGATAGGCATTGAGTACGGCAAACAGCACCGCCTCCGAGCCGCCCGGCAGCAGGGTGGCGGCAAGCAAGCTGCCGATAAAAAGGGATACGAGGCTGGCGGTTTCGGTCATGTTCAGTGCTGTTTGTGCGGCAATGTTCTCGCCACCACCCAGACGCTGATTTTACTCGCGCCGCGTTTCTGCGCCGCTTCGGCGAGCGCCTCCAGGCTGGCGCCGGTGGTCAGCACATCATCCACCAGCGCGATGTGTTTGCCGGACAAATCGGCATCACAGCGGAATGCGCCGCGCACATTTTTTTTGCGCTCCTTCCACGGCAATGCCGATTGCGGCGGCGTGTCGCGCACACGCTGGCAGGTATCATGAAGCAACTTGATATCGAGTTCCCGCGCGATTCTGGAGGCAAGCAACAGCGATTGATTGAAACCGCGTTCACGCAGCTTTGCGGGGTGCAACGGCATGGGAATGACACAATCCGGCAAATGGCTTTTATCGATGCGCTGCGCCAGTTTTTCCGCAAAGGCATGCGCCAGAGCAAGCTGTTCACCGTATTTCATCGCCTGCATCAGCTTGTCGAGCGGAAAAGAATAACCGAACACAGCCGTGGCGCGGGCGAATAAAGGCGGGTGCTTGAGGCATTGCCCGCACACTTCGCCGCCCGGTGTCAGCAGAGCGCAGGTAGGGCAACATGGCGCATCAAGATAAGGCAACGCACGGTCGCAAGCGCTACACCACAGCCCGTCATGGCTCATGCCGCCGCACAGCACACAGGGCTGCGCAGGCAATATCTGCTTAATTCCTGCGCTGATGTTCAAAATAACGCTGCGTAAAATTGACAAATCCCCGCCCTTTCAAGGATGATGCGCCGTCTTTGAATCATACCCAGTTAAGCCGCCATGAGCACCCAAACCATAGAATTTACCCGCCCCACCAAACCAGCCGCACCGCAACGCTGGAGCGTGAGCGAAGTGGAAACCCTGTTCAAGCTGCCCTTTGCCGACTTGCTCTACCGCGCGCAACAGGCGCATCGCGAGCATTTTGACCCGAACGCGGTACAGCTTTCCACCTTGCTGTCGATCAAGACCGGCGGCTGCACCGAAGACTGTGGCTATTGCCCGCAATCGGCGTTCAATTCCACCGGCGTGGAAGACAGAAAGATGCTTGAGGTGGAGGCGGTGGTGAGTGCCGCGCGTGCCGCACAACAAAAAGGTGCCGGACGTTTTTGCATGGGCGCGGCCTGGCGCGAACCGAGCGCCGAAGATATGGCAAGCGTGGTCGAGATGGTCAAGGCGGTGCGCGGCCTGGGCATGGAAACCTGCGCCACGCTGGGCATGTTGAACGATGAGCAAACCCTGCAATTGCGCGATGCCGGGCTGGATTACTACAACCACAACCTGGATACCGCGCCGGAATTTTACGGCAACATCATCAGCACCCGCGATTATCAGGATCGGCTGGACACGCTGGAGCGGGTGCGCAAGGCAGGCATGAGCGTTTGCAGCGGCGGCATCGTCGGCATGGGCGAGAGCCTCACGCAGCGCGCCGGATTGGTCGCGCAACTGGCGAACATGAACCCATACCCGGAAAGCGTGCCGATCAACAACCTGGTCAAGGTCGAAGGCACGCCGCTGGCGCAAACCGAAGACATCGACCCGCTGGATTTTGTGCGCACCATCGCCGTGGCGCGCATCACCATGCCGAAGGCGCTGGTGCGGCTTTCCGCCGGGCGGCAGCAGATGAGCGACGCGGTGCAGGCGCTGTGCTTTCTGGCGGGCGCGAACTCGATTTTCTACGGCGAGCAATTGCTCACCACCGGCAACCCGGATGTCGAAAAGGATCGTGCATTGCTCGACAAACTCGGTATGTACCCGATGTAGGGTGGGCACGATTTTGTGCCCACGCGGATACCATGCCGCGTGGGCAGACAACCCCCTGCCTGCCCACCCTACGAAAACCAATGCCTTTTACCGAACTGCAAAATGAGCTGGATGCCCGCGCCGCGCAAGGTTTGTTGCGCCGCCGACGTACGCTGGAAAGCCCGCAGTCGCCGCACATCATCGTGGACGGCAAACCCTATCTTGCCTTTTGCAGCAACGATTACCTCGGCCTCGCCAACCATCCGCAACTCATCGCCGCGTTGCAACAGGGCGCGCAACAATGGGGGGTGGGCGCGGGTGCGGCGCATTTGGTAAGCGGACATTTTTCCGCGCACCAGCAATTGGAGCAGGAGCTTGCCGCCTTCGTCGGCAAACCTGCCGCGCTGCTGTTCTCTACCGGTTACATGGCGAATTTCGGCGCGGTGCAGGCGCTGGCCGGCAAGGGCGACACGGTTTTTGCCGACAAGCTCAACCACGCTTCGCTCAACGATGCGATGCTGCTGTCGCGCGCCGCGATCAGACGCTATCGCCACGGCGATCTAGCGCAACTGGAACAATTATTGTTGCAGGCATCCAGCGGCAGAAAACTGGTTATCACCGATGCGGTGTTCAGCATGGATGGCGATATTGCGCCGTTGCCGGAACTATTGGCGTTGTGTGAAAAATACGATGTCTGGTTGTATGTGGACGACGCGCATGGTTTCGGTGTGCTGGGCGAACAGGGGCGCGGTTCGCTGGCGCATTTTTGTATTGCAGCGCAACGCGTCATTTACATGGCGACCCTGGGCAAGGCGGCAGGCGTATCCGGCGCGTTTGTCGCAGCTGAACCGGCAGTCATCGAAACACTCATCAACCACGCGCACAGCTACGTCTATACCACCGCCGCACCGCCAGCCCTATCTGTTGCGCTGTCGCAAAGTTTGCGTCTGATCTTGCAAGGCGATGAGTTGCGCGCGCACCTGAAACAACTCATCACGCAGCTGCGTGACGGGTTGTCCGGTCTGCCCTGGCAACTGATGCCATCGGATACCGCCATCCAGCCGCTATTGATCGGCGACAATCGGGCAGTGCTGGATTTAAGCCATGCTTTGCGCGAACGCGGCATCTGGGTAGCGGCAATCCGCCCGCCCACTGTGCCGCAAGGAACGGCGCGGCTGCGCATCACCCTGTCCGCCGCGCACAGCACAGCCGATGTGGCGCAATTGATCGGGGCGTTGCATGAGCTTGCATGTTGAGACACAAGGTAACGGCGCGCCGCTGTTGCTGATCCACGGCTGGGGGATGCACGGCGGGATGTGGGGCGGGGTGGCGCAGCAACTGGCCGAGCGGTTTCGTGTGATGGCAGTGGATCTGCCGGGGCATGGGAAAAGTCTGGTGAGTGGCGAGTGGAAAGTGGGAAGTGGGAACACTGCCCCCTACTCCCCACTTCCCACTTCCCACTTCCTATTGGATTCCATCGTCGACCAACTGTCGGCCCAATTCACCGAGCCGCTCACCGTCTGCGGCTGGTCGCTGGGCGGGCAAATTGCATTGCGTTGGGCGCTGCGCGAGCCGGAGAAGGTGCGGCGTTTGATTCTGGTGGCGAGCACGCCGTGCTTCGTGCGCCAGTCAGATTGGGAGTGCGCGATGGCGGCGGAAACGCTGGCGCAGTTCGCCGCCGCGTTGCAACAGGATTACGCGCAGACTTTGCGGCGTTTTCTCGCGTTGCAAGTGCGCGGCAGCGAGAACGAGCGCGAATTGCTGGCAGGGTTGCGCGAGGTGCTGTTCGGTCGTGGCGAGCCGGACATGGGCGCGTTGCAGTCCGGGCTGGCTATTTTGCGCGATTGCGATCTGCGCAGCGCATTGCCGGGGGTCGGGCAGCCGACACTGGTGATCGCCGGTGAACGTGATACGCTCACCCCGCCGCAAGCCGCGCAATACATGGCGGCGCAAATACCGGATGCACGATTGGCGGTGATAGCGGGCGCGGCGCACGCGCCATTTTTGTCGCACCCGGAAGAGTTTATGAAACACGTGGTAAATTTTTTGCATGAACCGTGATAATCCATCGTAGGGGCGATTCGTGAATCGCCCCTACAAAAACACATGAACGATTACGAAATAGACAAAAAGCAACTGCGCCGCTCCTTCAACCGCGCGGCGGCAGGCTACGATGCGGCGGCGGTGTTGCAGCGCGAAGTGTGTACGCGCATGCTGGAACGGCTCGATTACATCAAACAACAACCGGCGCACATCCTCGATGCGGGCAGCGGCACCGGCTGGGGTACGCGCCAGTTGGCGGCCAAATATCCGACTGCGCAGATAGTCGCGCTGGACATCGCCATCGGCATGTTGCAAAACGCGCGCAGTCATTCCGGCTGGTGGAAAAAATTGTTCGGCGGCGCGAACCAATTACATATATGCAGCGACATCGAAGCCTTGCCGTTGGCGGCGAACAGCGTGGAAATGGTGTGGTCGAATCTGGCGATACAGTGGTGCAACGACTTACCAGGCACCTTCGCCGAATTGCATCGCGTGCTAAAAACAGAAGGCCTGCTGATGTTCAGCACCTTCGGGCCGGACACGCTGAAGGAATTAAGGCTGGCGTTCAACGGCGTGGATGGACACAATCACCTGAACCGCTTTGCCGATATGCACGACATCGGCGATATGCTGATACACGCCGGTTTTGCCGAACCGGTAATGGATATGGAATACCTCACGCTGACCTACGACGATGTGCGCGGCGTGTTGCACGATCTGAAGCGCATCGGCGCGCACAACGCCACCGCCGGGCGCGGGCGAGGGCTGATGGGAAAACAAGCCTGGGCGCAACTGGTGGAAAATTACGAACAACTACGCCGCGACGGCAAATTGCCGGCCACCTATGAGGTGGTTTATGGCCATGCGTGGAAACCAGCGCCGCAGATAACGCCGGATGGCCGCGCCATCATCAAAACGGGTTTCAAATTGAAATGAACCCAAATAATCCATTAGGCCGTCGTTCCGGCGCAGGCCGGAATCCAGCCATAAAAAACATGCCGCAAAGCGGACAAAACCATGCTGTTGTCCCACTTACGTGGGAATTTGTTAATCATCTGGATGCAGGCCTACGCCGGCATGACGTAGTTCTTGCTAATGGACAATCTGGGATGAATCAGGCCACGCGCACCACCAACCCCTCCCCAGCCCTCCCCTTGTGCGAGCATCCGCTTCGCGGATTGCCTGCTTACCCCGCTTCAGGGGAGGGAGCTGCACACACTCCTCCCCTGATGAAACAACTAGCCATTCGACTAGGCTATCAAAAGACGATAGCCAAGT
>CAZMWC010000098.1:0-7773 GCA_964569805.1 uncultured Gallionella sp. | reverse complement strand
CGCCAGCCAGCGTGGTATACAAAAGAACCGGCAGGACATCGACGGCGGCAGCGACATCCTTTCAGATTGATGTTTCGGGAACGGCAACTGCGAATATCCGTTGCCTAAAAATTGAGCTGAGCGGGATGCCGCGCTCCATCATGGGGGCTTGCACATGACGGTACGCCAGAAAAACGCCGGTTTTAGCATGATTGAGGTACTGGTGACCATTCTGATCCTGATGATCGGGCTGCTGGGACTCGCCGGGTTGCAGGGCAGGGCCATGACTTCTCAGATGGAGTCCTATCAGCGCTCGCAGGCGCTGATCCTGCTGAAGGACATGGGCGACCGCATCAATGCCAATCGCGCCAATGTAGCTGACTACGTGGCTGCTGCCACACGCGGAACAGGCTTCAACGGCTCTGCCGTGCTGAATTGTGCCGCCCTTACCGGCAGCGCCCTCGACCTATGCGAATGGCATAACGCGCTGTTGGGTGCGGCAGAAACCTTGGGCGGTGCCAAAGTCGGCGCAATGATCGGCGCGCGCGGTTGTATTTACCAGACTGTCGCACCAGCCGCCGGGGTGCCGGGAGAATACCTGATTGCCATCGCATGGCAGGGGTTCAACAGCACCGCCGCTCTCACTATCGGCCCTGCCGCAGCTTGCGGGACTGCTGCCGATTACGGTGGCAGCCTTGCCAAGCGCCGCATCGTTACTTTGCCCATTACCATAGCGATCCTGAGCTGACATGAATGCTTCCACTAACACTAGGAGTTTTGCAAACCGGCAATCACAGCACGGTTTGTCGATGATCGAGATGATGATTTCCATCACCATCGGCCTGCTCATCCTATCCGCCCTCACTACGCTGTTTGCCAATCAAAGCAAGACGCGCAGCGAGCTGGATGAATCGAATCGCATGATCGATAACGGGCGTTATGCGCTGGAGGTTTTATCCGAGAATCTGCGACTGGCAGGCTTCTATGGCACGCTTGACCCCAGTTCCATTGCGGTCGGGGCCATCCCTGACCCATGCTCCACCGACATGGTCGCGATTGCGTTGGCTATTCCGTTTCATGTCCAGGGTTATAACGCTACCGACACGAGTAACGCCATAGCCGCTCCACCAACTTGTGCACCAGCCACGTTAAAAACCGGCAGCGACGTTCTGGTCGTCCGCCGGGTTGATACGTCAACTGCGGTCGCGCAGGCCTCCGCTGTAGCGGGCACACCCTATCTGCAAGCATCTCAGTGTCAATACGCGCCTGACACTGCCACTATCTATAAGGTGGACAGCGTCCCTGCTAACTTTACGTTGCGCCAGAGGAATTGCACCACGACCAGCACAACCCCATATGCCGAGTTGCGGCGCATGATGGTGCATATTTATTTTATCGACTCCAATAACCAGGCGGGTGATGGCATCCCCACGCTCAAACGCATCGAACTGAGCGATACGGGTACGATGGCTGCCGCAGACATCAAACCTCTGGTTGAGGGCATCGAATTTATGCAGGTCGATTACGGCTATGACGATCCTACGCTGGATACGAACGGTGATGGAGTTGTCGGCACAGATGGGATTGCCGACAGCTATACGGATTGTGCGGCATGCACCGCCACAGACTGGTCCAATGTCGTTTCGGTGAAACTCAATATCATTGCCAGAAACATTAAAACTTCGGTGGACACCGCCGCTACAAAGGTCTATTCGCTGGGCCTCGCCGGAACCCACACCCCGGCAGCGGGAGATCGCTATAAACGCCACGCCTACACGCAAGTGGTGCGCTTGGTCAATCCATCCGGACGCAGGGAGGTGGTGCCATGACCCTCGCATATAACCAGCGCGGCAGTACCCTGCTGGTGGCGCTCGTCATGCTGATGCTGCTGACGCTGACCGCGATTTCCGCAATGAATGCATCGACAAACAGCATTCAGGTGGTGGGCAATGCACAGTTCCGCGAAGAAGCGAACGCTGCCGGGCAAAAAGCGATTGAAAAAGTGCTCAGCAGCAGCGCGTTTCAAACAACCGCACCTGCGGCGGAAAGTATTGATGTCAACGGGGATGGGGTCATGGACTATGCGGTGACATTTACCCCCGCGCCCAGTTGTGTTTCCTACACGCTCACTCTTTCTACCGATACCGCTGTACCGGCCGAGTGTTTTGGCTCGACAGGCTCCCTGTGTTATTGGACGGTATGGGATGTGTCCGCAGTGGTGACCGATCTTCACGGTTCCGGCGCGACTACCACTGTGCACCAGGGGGTGCGGACGGTTGCGGGCCTGAATGCTGCGATTACTTCTTGTGGTGTCTGATTTAACCGGAGATAGCCATGAACAAGTTCAATAAAACCCTGCTGATCCTTTCCCTGTTGGGCATAGTTGCTCCCGCAACGCTCAGTCTGGCTGAAGACACCGATATCTACGCGGCCGGCACCAGCACGGCAAAAAATCCCAATGTCCTTGTCATCATCGATAACAGCGCAAATTGGAACTCCGCCAGCCAGCATTGGCCAGACACCGCCACTTGCACTGCTCAGTGCAAACAGGGAAAAGCCGAACTCAATGCGCTAAGGACCGTCATCGGTGAGCTAGGCACAGACGTCAACCTAGGCCTGATGATGTTTACCTCGGGAGCTACCGACGGTGCCTATCCGCGTTTCCACATACGTCAGATGACCGCAGCCAACAAAACTGCTTTTCAGCAACTACTGGGCGATCCAGCCGGGTGCGTTGCCGGAACCAACAGTGTGGCTGGCACCAATAACTGTATTTACCAGAATTTCAATTCGAATGAGTCGAGCGGCGGCGAAATGACAAACTCTGCCAGCACAAAATACAGTTCCGCAATGTTTGAGTCTTTCAAGTATTTCGGCGGCTACACCAGCCCGGCCCATGCCACCGATGATGTTGCCGGTTCGCCGACGGACACCAGCCATTTTGGCACCGATCGTTATACCGTTGGTCATTATTTGGGTGATACGGCGGCATACTCGGATGCCGACCAAACAGCCTATCAATCCCCGCTGAGCGCCGCTAACAGTTGCGCAAAAAACTACATCGTGTTCATCGGTAACGGCTACCCATCACAGGACTCGACCTCTTCGTTGCTGACCGGCGTGGGTGGCAACGCGACCCAGCTTTCCGTACCGGATTTCACCACCATTACCGGAGTCTCGGCAACGCTGATCGGCACGGGAAGTTATGCCAGCGAAGCGGCCTGCGTGGCGGCGGCTCCAGGCTACAGCGCCACTGCCTATGACAGTTACTCCTGCACATCGACCGGCGCCAGCACAGTGACGACCGCGCTCGGCACAACGAGTTGCGGGCAAGCCGGATATGGTTCCGCTGCGGCTTGCGTGACCACTGCCGCCACGGACTACCCCGGTTACAGCAGTTATTCCTGCACAGCCGCAGCCGCTTGTGCCGGCGCCAATTTTGGCACTTCCAGTTGCGGGCAATATGATTCTGTTGCGGCGTGCGAGATCGGTCTCCTGGCCGCCCACGGCGCTGCCTACACTAGCTATAGCTGCGCACTCAGCGCGTCTACCTGTACGCCCGCCACGGATAGCCTTAATGGCGGCGCCGCAACCGCCTGCGGTCTGTATGCGACCGCCGGCGCCTGTCAGTCGGCTTTCGCGATAAGCGCCCCCGGTTACGCGAGCTATACCTGCACCAGCGCCGGCAGTTGCACCTCGGCGGACCTCGACGGCAATTCCTGTTACGCATCCGCGGCCACTTGCCAATCGACCGTGCTGGCCGCCAACCCCGGCTACAGCAGTGTGGCTTGCGGATCGGCAGCCAACTGCACATCGGTTGTCGCCACTACTTGCGCCGCCGCCAATGCATACAACACCGCTGCCAGTTGCAATGCAGGCGCGCCGGCGATCCTCGGCGGAACCTATAACACTTATGACTGCGATGCGGGCGCCAACTGTGCCGACGGCAAAACCTGGTCCATTAGAGGTACCAACCAGAGGTACACGGCGACCGGCACCGGAACCCGCTGGACCGTGACCGGAACCAATCCCGCCGGGTCGCGCTATGACATGACCGGCACCGGTGGCGGCAGTACTTACACAATTACCGGCAGCAATACTACGACCAACTGGAACATCTACGGCAACAATAATGTCACTACGGCCGTGCCGACCGGAACCTACACTGGCACCAGTTCCAATTATGCCGACGAGTGGGCCAAGTTTCTCTACCAGACCGATGTCAATGCCGCCACCGGCCAGCAAAACGTCCGCACCTACGCCATCGATGTTTTCAAGGACGCGCAAGATCCCAACGAGACCAAACTCCTGATGAGCATGGCGGCACAGGGCGGCGGCAAATACTTCAGCGCCTCCGACGAAAATTCGATCAAGAATGCGCTGCGCAAGATATTCTCCGAAATCCAGTCGGTCAACAGCGTGTTTGCTTCCTCCAGCCTGCCGGTCAGCGTCAACACCCAGGGCACCTACCTGAACCAGGTTTTCATCGGCATGTTCCGCCCGGACGGCACGTCATTGCCACGCTGGGCAGGCAACCTGAAACAATACCAGTTCGACATCGACGTCGCGACCGACACCCTGTTTCTCGCCGACAAGTTTGGTGATCCGGCAATCAGCTCAACCACCGGTTTCATTACACCATGCGCCGACAGTATCTGGACCACCGACACAGGCAATTACTGGCAGTTTGGCGCGTCAAACGCGATGGGCACATGCGGCGCCCAGACCTCCCTTTTTCCTTCGGCAGGTTCATCGTCGGCGTATTCGGATGCTCCAGACGGCGATGTGGTCGAGAAAGGCGGGGCAGCGCAGAAACTGCGCGGCGTGGCTTCCACGTCCGGCGTGCTGACCGCCAGCTCGACGCGTTATGCGGTCTGCGGTGCCGGAGAAACTCCCCTCACTCACAGTTGCCGGAAGCTGCT
Organism: uncultured Gallionella sp.; assembly: GCA_964569805.1. Lineage (GTDB taxonomy): Bacteria > Pseudomonadota > Gammaproteobacteria > Burkholderiales > Gallionellaceae > Gallionella. The sequence continues at coordinate 2,872 of CAZMWC010000098.1, read as the reverse complement.
CACCTGCGACAATGCCACTTGCACTGCCGCGAGCCCGACGCTGGTCGAGTTCAGCACGGCCAATGCCGGCGCGGCATCGAGTAATCCGAGCCTGACCGCCGCCAGCCTTGGCGCGCTTGATGACACGGAACGCGACCTGCTGATCAACTGGGTTCGCGGCAAGGATGTCGACGATGAAAACGCCAACACCGTCATCGCCGAAGTCCGTCCGTCGGTGCATGGCGCGGTCGTTCATTCGCAACCGGCGGTCATCGATTATGGCGGCGGAACCGGCGTATTCGCCTTCTACGGTGCGGATGACGGCACATTCCACGCAGTCAATGGCGACAAAGTCGATGCCGACGGCGCCGAGGCTTGGGGGTTCATCGCCCCTGAAACCTATGGTCGCCTGAAACGCTTCAGGAGCAACTCTCCTCTGGTCAACTTCCCCGGCACGCTCGATCCCAGCGCAACGCCAAAATCCTATTTTTTCGATGGCTCGATCGGCGTTTATCAAAATAGCGGCACAGTCCGGATTTACCCGACGATGCGCCGTGGCGGCCGCGCTATCTACGCTTTCGATGTCAGCACGCCAACCGCGCCCACACTTCTGTGGCGCAAGGGATGTTTCACCAACAGCACCACCGATGATTCAAACTGCTCAACCGGGTGGTCTGGTATCGGGCAGACTTGGTCAAAACCGCAGGTCGCCTATTTGCAGGGCTATACCAATCCGGTGCTGATCTTCGGCGGCGGCTATGACACCTGCGAGGACACCGACAGCCAGACACGTTGCGGCGCTCTCGGATCAAGCAAGGGCGCCAATATCTGGTTTGTCGACGCTGTGACGGGTGACATCTTGCGTGAATATTTGACCAACTACAGCGTGGCCGGCGATGTCTTCGTGAGCAATAACAGCAGCGGCAAAGTATCCAGCATCCATGCTGTGGATACCGGAGGCTACGTGTACCGTATCGATGTGGGCAGCGTTAATGCCGCCGGCACCACATTTACCTCATGGAGTAATACCGCAGCGACCGATATCGATATCGCCAACCTGAGTGAAACCAATCATGCGCGCAAATTCATCTTCGGCCCCGACGTGGTCATCTATCCTACTTACACCGCAGTGCTGGTCGGCACCGGCGACCGTGAACACCCGCTGGTTACAAACTACGCATGTAGTAACTTTTCAGCTTCTGCAACTCCTGCCGGTGCCGCCGGCACTTATGTCACTAACCAGTTTTTCATGGTTAAGGAAACGCCGCCCACTCATCCCGCGTCCCTGATTACGCCTGCTGATCTGACGGATGTTACCAACTCTCTTGAGTGTTCGACTGCTATAGGTGACAGCGGCTGGCGTTTCACACTCGGTGAATGCGAACAGGTCGTCAATAAGGCGCTCTCAATCGGCGGTGTGGTTTACTTTGGCACCAATCAACCGTTCAACGGTACAGCTACCGCGTGTAGTAACAATCTTGGTACGGCACGTGGCTATGCGGTAAAGATCGTGAATGCCTGCCAAGTTTGCGCAGGCTGCTTGCGCTCGGTTGCCTATGTTGGAGGCGGCTTGCCGCCGTCACCGGTTGCAGGGGTTGTCGATATCGGTGGAGTCAGGGTACCGTTTCTGCTGGGTGGCAGCCAGCCCACAGCAGATGCCAATTGCGTCGGCGAAGGCTGTTCTGCGCTGGGCGGCACCAAAATTGAAATCAACCCGACAGGCGCGAGGCACCGGATGTATTGGTATATCCAAAATGATTGAGGGTAGATATTTCCGCCTGTTTTGAACGGGTATGCCGAAATGATTTTATTGATTGATCCACTGCTGAAAACCTACGGGTTGCTATCAGCCGGCGCTGATGAGGGATCATCAGGGCAAACGGAAAGGTATTTGCGGCACCGCAGCGATCGTCTTCGCCTGTTGATTGCTTTTGTGGCGTCATTGTTTTTGCACCTTGCCGCCATCGCATTCTTGATCGTTTTTATTCCCTTAAACGGAGTTTCTGCTGGGCAGTTGGCAGGTTTTTCCAATGCGCCGTTGATTGTAAATATCGCGAAACCGGAAAAAGTGAGGCGGCCTGTCGCCTCTCCTTCCAAACAGCTCGCTTCCATACAAGCCCCGCGCAATTCGAATGTCCAATTTGCCACGCAAAGCTCTGCTCAAGATGCCATAGCTTCTTCCCTATACATAGAGCTTCCCGGTCTTTATTTTTCGACTTCCGAACTCGATACTATTCCTGAAATCCGGCATGACATTGACCTGTATCCATCGGAACTACAGAACCTCGTGCATAGCGGCGGGAAGGTCGTTCTCAGGCTATGGATCAATGAGGCCGGGCATGTCGAGAAGGTTGAACAGGCGAGTTCCGACTTGCCCGCCATTTATTCCGAGGTGGCAACGCGAGTTTTTATGCAGGCCAACTTCCTGCCTGGAGAGAAGAATGGTTTTGCGGTGAAGTCCAAGGTCGAGGCAGTGCTGCTTTATCCTGGTGGCAGTTGATGTTTGGGTGCAAATAATTCAGAACCTGTTGCAGCAGGCTTTATACCCGGCTCTAACCCAAAGGGACGCTTGCCTGCGGGCGCATTCACCCGCAAGGAACAGGATGGTGGATAACCGGTTGCTACGCAGGCTATCCATCCGCTTGCGGCTTGCTTGTGAAGAATGACTGGGCGGCGTAGCTCGTGCCTTGTCCTTATCCCTTATGCAAGCGGTGCGGGGATATGGAGCTTGCTGAAATAGGCTCAATAGGTGGAGAGGGTTAACCAAAGATTATTCGCGCACCAAACCGCCGCAACAAGTTGTTATTTGGAATTTTGGGCAACTTTAGATACAATGCTGCAGTTTTTTTGAAACTTAAACAGGGTGGGAGATAAAGATGTCTATTGAACAGCG
>CAZMWC010000097.1:0-7781 GCA_964569805.1 uncultured Gallionella sp. | reverse complement strand
CGATGGGTATCGCGTTGCTCAACCCATCTACGCGAGCTCCTCACCACACGCTGGCAGGTAAAAATCAGCAAACCCGGTGCAACAGGAACCCTGTAGAGGTCCCCTATGGTTTTTGGCTATAACTCCTGGGCGTGATTGGCCAGATATTTCGCTACGCCTTCGGTCGAAGCATTCATGCCTGCTTTGCCCTTGTTCCAGCCTGCCGGGCAAACTTCACCGTGTTCTTCGGTAAATTGCAGCGCGTCCACCATGCGCAGCATCTCGTCGATGTTGCGCCCCAGCGGCAGATCGTTCACCACTTGATGGCGCACCACACCGGCACGGTCGATCAAGAACGAGCCGCGGTAAGCCACGCCACCTTCTGTCTCCACGTCATAAGCCTTGCATATTTCATGCTTGATATCAGCCACCAGCGGATAACGCACCATGCCTATGCCACCCTTTTCGATGGCAGTATTTTTCCAGGCCAGATGCGTGAAATGTGAATCGATCGAAACGCCGATCACTTCCACATTACGTTTCTTGAATTCATCCAGCCGATGGTCGAACGCGATAATTTCGGAGGGGCACACAAAAGTGAAATCCAACGGATAAAAATACAGTACCGCATATTTTCCGGTGATAAATCTTTTCAGGTTGAAATTTCCATCTATTTCATTGTTGCCCATCACGGCAGCAGCGTTGAAATCGGGTGCGTTCTTGCCGACGAGTACAGCCATGTTTATCTCCTAGAGTCAATTATGCTGGGTAGTGTAATTTAGGCCATTTGTTATCGCAGCGTCAATCTTTTTGCTGCCACAACGCAAAACCCGCCCGAAGTGTGCGCGCTGTTGGATACATCAGAAAATCGAGCAACGCCATCGAATAGGTTAAACTCATCCAAGCACCTACCAAACAAATGCATTGGGTCATGAAAGAACTGTTCATCACCGAAACCCGTGCGCGGCTGCGCACTTGGCTGGCAACCTGTTACACGTTGTTCATCGTGTATGCCAGCCTGTCGCCATTTTCCGGTTGGCGCGAACAGGGTTTGGATTTTGCCAACGTGCTTGAAATGCCTTTATCGTTCTCCTATAGCGCGTTCGATGCGATTGTTAATTTATTGGCTTACATGCCTTTCGGCTTGCTGGTTTGTCTGGCGTTGCGCGCGCACTTCAATCCCATTACCAGCCTGGCGTTGTGCATCGTGTTGGGCATGTCGTTATCGGCCGGTATGGAATACCTGCAAATGTATTTGCCCATGCGCATCAGCTCCAACCTGGATTTGCTGGCCAATGGCGCAGGCGCGCTGATCGGTGCCTTACTGGCAATGAGCATAACGTCGTGGACCCGGCTTTTTTCGCGTCTGGCGAATTGGCGTAGCGGCCTGTTCCATCATGGCAGGGAAATGGATTTTGGCTTGGCGTTGCTGACACTGTGGATGTTCGGGCAAATCAACCCGTCTCTGCCGATGCTGGGCAGCGTATTTATCAGCGAAGCGGCGCGCCAACCTTTTGTTGCGCCGCCAGCCGCCCCGTTTGATTGGCTGGCAAGCAGTGCCGTCACGCTGAATTTATTGATGTTGGGCACCTTGATGCTGACTCTGTTGCGCACATCGCGCAACCTCATCACGGCGTTGCTGGCGGTGTTGAGTATCGTGGCATTGGCGAAATTTGTCACGGCAGCGGTGCTGCTCAAATCCTGGGCGCTATTATTATGGATCAACAGTGAAGCGGCGCTGGGGATAGTGTTGGGGATAGCACTGTTGTTTGTGTCATTGCGGCTGCCACATGCTGTGATTATTATTTTTGGCGCACTGATCGCGCTGATCTACCTGTGCATCATCAATTTTGTGCTGGATAGCAACACGCCGTCAGCCGCAATGTCCATCTACTATTGGCACTACGGGCACTTGCTCAACTACAACGGATTGGCTCAAACCATCATGCTGATCTTCCCGATATTTCTATTGGTACACCTGTGGCTGATGCGGAAAGTATAATCCCGCTCCGTGTTGCGCAACCGATTGAGGTGGCGTAACCAATAGTTCAATTCAAATTCATCAGGGAGCTACCATGGCCTTCTACGACAAGCATGTTTTTTTCTGCACCAATCAGCGCGAGGATGGCGAGGACTGCTGCAACAATCACGGCGCACAGAAAGCGCGCGATTACATGAAAAGCAAGGTCAAAAAACTTGGTCTCTCCGGCAACTTGAACAAAATCCGCATCAATGCGGCAGGCTGCATGGATCGCTGTGGCGAGGGGCCGGTCATCGTGGTGTATCCAGAAGGTGTCTGGTACACCTACGTGGACGAAAGTGATCTCGATGAAATCATCGAGCAGCACCTGAAGAATGGGCGCATCGTCGAGCGCCTGAAAATTTGATGTCATCGCAACGCAAAATATTTTTTACCGGCACAACGAATCAACAGGAAGGCTTGCCGCACCCGCCGGATGAGGTGTTGAGCGCGTGCGGTTTGCGCAAAACGTACGGCAGCCATCTCGTCGTGGACAACCTGAACCTGTCTATCCGGCGCGGTGAATGCTTCGGCCTGCTGGGGCCGAACGGTGCGGGCAAAACAACTACGCTGCGTCTGCTGCTCGGCCTGATCACACCGGACGACGGCAAACTCGAGCTGCTCGGCCGTGCCGTACCGCAACACTCGCGGGAAGCACGGTTGCGCGTTGGCGTGGTGCCGCAGCTGGACAATCTCGACCCGGATTTCACCGTCGCAGAAAACCTGCTGGTCTATGGCCGTTATTTCGGCATAAGCGAGCCTGTCATCGAAGCGCGCTTGCCGGAATTGCTCGAATTCGCCAATCTCACCCACAAACGCGATGCCAAAGTGCCAACTCTGTCAGGCGGCATGAAGCGGCGGCTGACACTGGCACGCGCGCTGGTGAATGATCCGGAAATCCTGTTTCTCGATGAGCCGACTACCGGCCTCGACCCGCAGGCACGCCATCTGATCTGGCAACGCCTGCGCGAACTGACCGCGCGCGGCAAGACGCTGTTGCTCACCACACATTTCATGGACGAAGCGGAACGGCTATGCCACCGCCTCGCGGTAATGGACAATGGGCGCATCATCAGCGAAGGCTCACCGCGTGAGCTGATCGAGCACAACATCGAGCCGCAGGTAGTCGAGGTGTTCGGCGAACAAGCCTCCGCCTGGGCGGAAAAATACGCGGCGCAGCATGCGCAGCGTTTTGAGGTGAGCGGCGAATCGGTGTTCTGCTATGTTGATGACGCATATTCGCTCTTGCAGGAATTGCGGCAACACCCGGAACTGCGTTACCTGCATCGCCCGGCCAATCTGGAAGATGTATTCCTCAAACTGACAGGCAGGGAGATGCGCGAATGATTTCCACTTTGTCATTCCGGCGCAGGCCGGAATCCAGCCGATTAAACAGATCTCGCGTAGCGCGGCTAAATTCCGGTTTTGTCCGCTATGCGGGGTGTCTGAATTACTGGATTCCGGCCTGCGCCGGAATGACGGAATTTTGAGATGAACATGCGTCATTTTTCCCTGCCGCGCTTGAGCTTGAGATTTGTGCCGATCTGGCGGCGTAACTTCCTGGTGTGGAAAAAAATGGCCGGTTCATCCATCATCGGTCATCTGGCCGACCCGGTGATCTACATGCTTGGGCTGGGCTATGGGCTGGGCGGGATGTTGCCGGAAGTCGGCGGCATGACCTATATCGCTTTCCTCGCGGCCGGGACGGTGTGCTACAGCACCATGAACAGCGCCAGCTTCGAGGCGCTTTACTCTGGCTTTTCGCGCATGCACGAACAGCGCACCTGGGAGGCGATCCTTAATACGCCGATCACACTGGAAGATATCGTGCTGTCGGAGATACTTTGGGCCGCAAGCAAAAGCCTGCTGTCCGGTGCGGCGGTGCTAGCGGTGATCTGGCTGCTGGGGCTGTCGCATTCGCCGCTGACACTGTGGCTGATTCCGCTTTCGCTGCTGGTCGGGCTGTGCTTCGCCGCGCTGGGTCTGATCATGACCTCGGTCGCGCCCGGTTATGATTTCTTCATGTACTACTTCACGCTGGTGATCACGCCGATGGTGCTATTATGCGGCGTGTTTTTTCCGGTCGATCAGTTGCCGCCGGCGTTACAGTCCGTGTCGTCCCTCCTGCCGCTGACACACGCGATCAATCTGGCGCGCCCATTGCTGAACGACACGATTCCCGCAAATTACCTGTGGCATGCCACTGTGTTATTGGCCTATGCGTTGGTTGGATTTTATGTGTCGCTGGTGCTGTTTCGGAAAAGGCTTTCTCAATAGGAATTACTCATGCTTTGGATAAAGGCATTTCATATCATTTTCGTCGTGAGCTGGTTCGCCGGACTATTTTATTTGCCACGCCTGTTCGTCAACCACGCGATGGCAACCGAGCCGGCCGAAATCGCGCGACTGAAGCTGATGGAAGCCAAGCTGTACCGTTTCGTCACGCCGATCGGTGCGCTGGCGATCCTGTTCGGTTTCTGGCTGTGGTTCGGCTACGGCTTCTCCGGTGGCTGGCTGCACACCAAGGCCGCTCTGGTGTTGCTGTTGGTCGTTTATCATTTGTACTGCGGCCATCTGGTCAAACAATTCGCCGCCGACCGCAACACACGCAGCCATGTGTTTTATCGCTGGTTCAATGAAGCACCGGTGCTGCTGCTGACGGCTATTGTGATTCTGGCAGTAGTTAAACCGTTCTGAAAAGCTGAAATGCCGTTGTGGGAGCCCGATTCATCGGGCGATAATCAACCTTGAAATCGCCCGATGAATCGGGCTCCCACAAAAAATCGGCCACCGCAATAAACAACCCGGAATAAATATGCCTGACTTTTTCGCCCCCTGCCCGCGCGGCCTCGAACCCTTATTGCACGGCGACCTTGAAACGCTGGGCGCACAGAACGTGCGCGCCACCGAAGGCGGTGTGCATTTCTCCGGCGACTGGGCGCTGTGCTACCGCGTCAATCTGGAGAACCGCCTCGCCAGCCGCGTGCTGTGGCGCGTCAAGGAAACCACCTACCGCACCGAACAGGATATCTACAAGGCCGTATTCGATTTGCAATGGCAGCGCTGGTTCGATGTCACGCATACCATCCGCGTCAACACCACGGCGATCCGCTGCCCGCTGAAGAGCCTGGAGTTCATCACCCTGCTGGTCAAGGATGCCGTGTGCGACCGCTTCCGCGCGCACTGCAACGAAAGGCCGAGCGTGGACACGCTCACGCCCGACATCCGCATCCATGTGTTCATCGAAGACAACAAGCTGATGCTGTATCTGGATACTTCGGGCGATGCCCTGTTCAAGCGCGGCATACGCTCACACACCAACATCGCGCCAATACGCGAGAACCTCGCGGCTGGCATCCTGCGCATGAGCGGCTGGCAACCCAGTACGCCGCTGCTCGACCCGATGTGCGGCAGCGGCACGTTTCTGATTGAGGCGGCGCAGATTTCGCTCAACATCCAGCCCGGCATCGCGCGCGGCTTCGCCTTTGAAAAACTAAAGAACTTCGAGGCGGCGCTATGGAGCCAAATGCGCGAACAGGCCATCGCCGCACAGCTTCCGGCCAAACCACTGGAAATCTACGGCAGTGATTTATATGGCGATGCACTGAAGACCGCGTGGCGCAATCTGGAAGAAGCGGGATTATCGGAATGCGTACAACTCAAGCAGGCCAACATACTGGAAATTTCCGCACCGGCAGAGCACGGCATCCTGGTGGCGAACCTGCCCTATGGCGAGCGCATGGGCGAGCTGGATGAGTTGGCGGAGCTGTACCCGCAACTGGGTAATGCGCTGAAAAAGAAATTTGGCGGCTGGACGGCCTATCTGTTCACCGCCGACAAAGCCATATTGAAATTGATGCGCCTGTCGCCATCCAAACGCACCCCGCTGTTCAACGGCGCGATCGAATGCCGTTTGCTGGAATACAAGATCGTGACGGGCAGCAACCGCAAATAAACCTAAAAACCGCAGTTGGCCTAAAGTACCATTTTGCATCAATGCGTTGAATCGCTCTTGTAGGTGCGAATTCATTCGCACGCAACCTGCTGTAGGGCGAATAAATTCGCCCCTACCCACCCCTCATCTGCGGTTTTTAGGATAAAAAAGGCCGCGCTTCCGCGCGGCCTTTTGGCAGTTCATCGGCATCAGGTCATCTTGAGGTTCTGCGTCCCGCTCATCACATCGCGATCCAAAGTGCTTTTGCTTTCCAGTTTGATGCGCAGACGCACATCGTTCACCGAGTCGGCGTTCTTCAAGGCATCCTCATAAGAGATACTGTTGGACTCGAACAAATCAAACAGCGCCTGATCGAAGGTCTGCATGCCCAGTTCGCGCGACTTGGCGATAATTTCCTTAATCGCGTGCACTTCGCCCTTCAAAATCAGATCCGAGATCAACGGCGAGTTGAGCATGACTTCGATGGCCGCAACCCGCCCCGCGCCCTCTTTCTTCGGAATCAAACGCTGCGAGACGAATGCCTTCACATTCAGCGAAAGATCCATCAGCAACTGGTTGCGCCGCTCTTCCGGAAAGAAATTAATGATGCGGTCAAGCGCCTGATTGGTGCTATTGGCATGTAATGTCGCCAGACACAAATGGCCGGTTTCGGCAAAGGCGACAGCATAATCCATGGTTTCGCGATCGCGGATTTCGCCGATCAGAATCACATCCGGTGCCTGACGCAGCGTATTCTTCAGCGCCGCAAACCAATTTTCGGTATCCACGCCCACTTCGCGCTGGGTAATCATGCAATTCCTGTGCTCGTGGATAAACTCGATCGGATCTTCGATGGTGATGATGTGGCCATAACTATTTTCGTTACGGTGTCCAACCATTGCGGCCAGTGAAGTAGATTTGCCCGAACCCGTGCCGCCGACCAGAATCACCAGGCCGCGCTTGGTCATCACAATATCCTTTAACACCGGTGGCAAGCCCAACTCTTCGAGATTCGGAATCTTGCTGGTGATAGTGCGGAACACCAGGCCAGGTGAACCGCGCTGCACGAAAGCATTGACACGGAAGCGCGCCACACCAGTCAAACCAACGGCAAAATTGCACTCGTGCGTGGCTTCAAATTCGGCCGCCTGACGGTCGTTCATGATGCTGCGCACCAGCTCCTTGGTCTGCTGCGGAGTGAGTTTCTGGTCGGAAACCGGAGTCATCTTTCCGTCAATCTTGAACGCTGGCGGAAAACCAACCGTGATGAACAAATCGGAAGCCTTTTTGCTGAGCATGCCGCGCAGCAAATTGTGTATTAGTTCGGTTGCCTGGTCTCTTTCCATGTGATACCTCTATAAATTTCCGGACAGCCAATCAGCCGGGGAACAGATCCTTATTCATCGCCTTGCTGCGCGCTTCCGCCGGGGTAACCTGACCATTCTTCACCAGATTGGTCAAACACTGGTCCAGTGTCTGCATGCCGAGGCTCTGCCCGGTCTGGATGGCAGAATACATCTGCGGCACCTTGGCCTCGCGGATCAGGTTACGGATCGCCGGGGTGCAGATCATGATCTCGTGTGCCGCGACGCGGCCAGCACCGTCCTTGGTCTTGAGCAGCGCCTGCGAGATCACCGCGCGCAGCGATTCGGACAGCATCGCGCGCACCATTTCCTTTTCATCCGCCGGAAATACGTCGATGATACGATCAATGGTCTTGGCGGCCGAACTGGTGTGCAGTGTGCCGAACACCAGGTGGCCGGTTTCCGCCGCAGACATCGCCAAACGGATAGTTTCCAGGTCGCGCATTTCGCCGACCAGAATGATATCCGGGTCTTCGCGCAAGGC
>CAZMWC010000096.1:0-7797 GCA_964569805.1 uncultured Gallionella sp. | reverse complement strand
CGCAACGCCGTGTCCGGCCTGCCACCCCGTAAGACGCATTTCTAAAGGTGTCCACGGCAATCCCTGTTTCTGTCATGGCAATGGCAACATCACGGTAAAGCACGTGCGGCCGGGTTCACTGTCAAATTCTATCGTGCCATTGTGCTGGCTGACGAAGTCCTGTGCCAGCGTCAGCCCCAGCCCATGCCCGTCAGCATGCCCTGACACCAGCGGGTAGAATACCTTGTCCTGCAATTCTGGCGGGATGCCGGGGCCATTGTCGATGATCTGCACCATCACCGCCAGACGGTGGCGGCGCTTGATCAACGTCACCTGTCGCGCGATGCGGGTGCGCAGGATGATGTTGCCGTTGCCGTGCATCGCCTGTGCGGCGTTGCGTACGATGTTGAGCATTACCTGGATCAGTTGCTCCTTGTCGCCCACCAGCGCGGGCAGACTGATGTCATAGTCGCGCCGCATCTTCAACCCGTCCGGCATTTCTGCCAGCACTATGCTGCGCACCCGTTCCAGCACTTCATGGATGTTGAGCGCGCTATAGTGTGAGGCGTTTTGCGGGCTGAGCAGCTTTTCCATCAGTGAACGCAGCCGGTCTGCCTCTTGCACGATGACCTGGGTGTATTCGCGCAGAAACGGTTTTTCCAACTCTTGTTCGAGCAGTTGTGCCGCGCCGCGTATGCCGCCCAGCGGATTCTTGATCTCGTGCGCCAGATTGCGCAGCAACAGACGATTGGCTTGCGTCTGATCCAGCATCTGCTCTTCGCGCGCCAGCTTCAACGGCCGGTCGATCGGATGAAATTCCAGCAGTAGATGGTGTTGCGGGGATTGCAGCGGTGTTGCCGCACAACGCAGGTGTAATTTGCCGTGCGTATGCGTGCCGAGCGTCAAATCATGCTCGATATAGCTGGCGTTGTTGTGTACGGCCTGTTGTATCGCACTGGAAAGCTGCTCGGTGTAGGTGAACACCTGTTGAACCGGATGGCCCAACAGGTTTTTGCCGCTTATATCGAACAGGGTTTCCGCAGCCGGATTGAGGTAGGCGACGCGTGATTCATCGTCCAGCAGCATGACCGCTGTCGCAAGAGATTCGAGGGTGAGATGATGAAAATCAGGCATATATTTCTACGTTGCAGAAAACATGCCAGTTGGACGGTTTATTTGAGCTTGGACAGCTCGGTCTTGAGCGCTTCAATGTTTTTTTGATGCAAATCAACCTGATCGTTCAGCGACTTTATTTTTTCGTCATACTTTGCAACATTGCGCCGCGTTTCTATGATGGGTGAGCCATCGGGTCTCTTGCCAACGACCATTTTGAATACCTCGGGATTTTCTTCTCCCGCTTTCAGCGCCTGCTTGGCTTCGTTGAGCAATTTTTCCTCGGTGCTCAATTCGTCCTGCAGAATCCTGCGGCGCGTGTCATCACGCCCTCTTTGTGTTGCACCATCCACTTTGGGAAAGCCTTCAGGCGAGGCAGCCGGGCGCGGGCTCGGCGGAGCCATGGTCGAAAGCGGCTCCAGCACGATCTTTTTGCCGCCTTTGATGGGCGTGCTCGAATAAGTGACGTGCCCGTTCGCATCGACAGCCTTGTAGATTTCCGCCTGCGCAAACATTGGGCAAACGATCAGCATGGCAAACAAATATCGGAATTTCATGTTCGTTTCCCTTAAAACGATGCGGCAAGTATAGGGCAAGCATATGGCATAGACAAACACTTTGAGATTCAGTGCCACAAACAAAACGGGGCATAACGCCCCGTTTTACTTGCCTATCCAGATCAATCGCTTTAGATGCTGTAGTACATATCAAACTCGACCGGATGCGTGGTCATGCGGATCTTGTTGACCTCTTCCATCTTCAACGTGATGAAGGCATCGATGAAGTCGTTGGAGAACACACCGCCACGGGTCAGGAACTCGCGATCCTTGTCCAGGTTCGCCAATGCCTCATCCAGCGAAGCGCACACAGTTGGGATCTTTGCATCCTCTTCCGGCGGCAGGTCGTACAGGTTCTTATCGGCCGGATCACCGGGGTGGATCTTGTTCTGGATACCGTCCAAACCCGCCATCATCAGGGCAGCAAAACACAGGTACGGGTTCGCGGTTGGATCCGGGAAACGGGTCTCGATGCGCCGCGCCTTATCGCTGGATACATGCGGTATGCGGATCGAAGCAGAGCGATTCTTCGCCGAATAAGCCAGCTTGACCGGCGCTTCGTAGTGCGGAACCAGACGCTTATAGGAGTTGGTACCGGGGTTAGTGATCGCGTTCAGCGCCTTGGCGTGCTTGATGATGCCGCCGATGTAGAACAGCGCGGTTTCGGACAAGCCGGCATAGCCGTTTCCTGCGAACAGGTTCTTGCCGTCCTTCCAGATCGACTGGTGCACGTGCATACCGGAACCGTTGTCGCCGACAATGGGCTTGGGCATGAAGGTCGCGGTCTTGCCGTACTGGTGTGCGACGTTATGCACCACGTACTTCAATGCCTGGGTCTGATCGGCGCGGCGCACCAGCGTGTTGAACTTGGTGCCGATCTCGCACTGGCCGGCGGTCGCCACTTCGTGGTGATGCACTTCGACTTCGATGCCAATATCTTCCAGCGCCAGACACATCGCGGCGCGGATGTCGTTCAGGCTATCGACTGGCGGAACCGGGAAGTAACCACCCTTCACCATCGGACGGTGGCCGGTGTTACCACCCTCGAACTTCTCGCCGGTCGCCCAAGCAGCTTCTTCGGAATTGATCTTCAGTGAGCAACCGGACATGTCTACATGCCAGTTCACCGAATCGAAAATAAAAAATTCCGGCTCTGGGCCGAAGTAGGCGGTATCGCCGATGCCGCTGGATTTCAGATAAGCTTCGGCGCGCTTGGCGATGGAACGCGGGTCGCGGTCATAGCCCTTGCCGTCGGTAGGCTCTACCACGTCGCAAGTGATCACCAGCGTATTTTCGTCCATGAACGGATCGAGGTAAGCGGTGGACGGATCCGGCATCAGCAGCATGTCGGATGCCTGAATGCCTTTCCAACCGGCGATGGAAGAACCATCGAAGGCGTGGCCGTCTTCAAACTTTTCCATGCCAACGTATTTGGCGGGTACGCCGACGTGCTGCTCCTTGCCGCGCGTATCGGTAAAACGGAAATCCACGAACTTCACGTCGTGGTCTTTGATCATCTTCAACACATCATTTGCCGACATCGACATAGCTTTCTCCCAAAAATGCAAAAAATAACAACCTAATTGAACCAGTGAACCAAAAACCCGGAGCTTTAAGATGCAGATATTGTGCCAATGGCACATGCAAAGCGAAACGGCATTGTGCCATAAGCGCTGCCGTGCGACATACAAAATATTTGCACCAAAATTGGGCGCAGCGTGGCTATTTGCGCACTAATTTTGTGCGTGACTGTGATGAATGTGGATGGCGCGAAAAATACTGCCTTTAGTCACCAGCTCATTGCAGCGCGCCTGCAATGCATCGGCCTGCTCCGAAAGCTGACCGTTGGACGGCAGATAGATTTCCGCATCAATCATGCCGTCCAGATAATGGAAAATCACGCGCTGATTCTTTATCGTTGGATCGCCAAGTTGCGTGGCAAGCTGATCCAGCAAATTGGCACGGTTGGGCAGATGCGCGTTCGGCTTGACCTTGTGGTCATCTTCCGGATCGATGTGTACCATCACATCCATGACATGGTGTTTAGCAAGTACTGCCTGGCGCGCCGCCTCGGCGATGTAATGCCCCTCGGAAACGCTGATCTTCGGATCAACCATGATATGCGCATCGACCAGCGCATTGTCCGCCATCTTGCGCGTGCGCAGTTCATGCAACCCAAGCACCCCCGGAGTATCGATCAGAGCCTGGTGAATCGCTTGGACTTCTGCGTCATCCAAGCCGGTATCGATCAACTCTGCCATGGCTTCCAATGCCAGCTTGCCGCCCATGCGCGCGATCATCACCCCAACCACGGCTGCAGCCACCAGGTCGAGAAAGGTATAACCGAGCAGATTGCCGATGATCCCAACCATAACGACTAACGATGATGCCGCATCGGAACGTGCATGCCAGGCGTTCGCCACCAGCATTTGCGAGCGCACCCGCTTGGCTACCGCCAGCATGTAGCGAAACATGCCTTCTTTTGCAATCAAGGCAATGGCTGCAATAGCGAGCGCCAACGGATTGACCGCCCGCAATGCCTCTGGATGCTGCAGGCGCATCGCAGCCGCCACCAACAAACCAATACCGAGCACCGCTAAAAACGCCCCCAGAATAAGCGTCGCGGCTGTTTCAATCCGCGCGTGGCCATATGGGTGGTTGGCATCGGCATGTCGGTTGCCGTGCCGATTCGCATACAACACCAGCACATCGGAAAGCAAATCCGATAGCGAGTGCAAACCATCTGCCATCAACGCTTGAGAATGGCTAAAGAACCCGCCTACTACCTGGAAGAATGTCAACAACAAATTGATGACAACACTCACCCACGTGCTCTTTTGCGCGGCGGCAAAACGCTCGGGGTGCGTCGGCTCGAAAGCGTTTTTGGCAACGTTCAAATGTTGTGAATGGGTGTGATTTTTCATGCCGATTGCGCTAACATTGCGACTGTGCGCCGCAGCATAACATTTACGGTTGCATCATTAAACCTTCGTGGGGGCACGGTGCATCGGGTCTTCACATTCGAAAGCCAGCCTCAATTAGAAAGAAACTGACATGGGAAAAATTACCGCCATCCTGCAAGCCGCACAACAACGCTCCAAGGAGATGAATATACCTTATGCAGGCACGCTGTACCCCGATGAGGCTTATGAAATCCTGCGGTCTGCACCCGGCGCCAAGCTGGTAGATGTGCGCAGCCGCGCTGAACTGGATTGGGTCGGGCGAGTACCCGATGCCGTCGAGATCGAATGGCTGACCTATCCCGGCATGAAACCCAATCCGAGTTTCATCAATCAGCTGGAGCAGCAGGTAGAGAAAGAGGCGCTGGCGCTGTTCATCTGCCGTAGTGGCATACGCTCAAACGCCGCTGCCGCTGCCGCGACAAAAGCTGGTTATACCAGCTGCTACAACGTGCTGGAAGGTTTCGAGGGCGAAAAAGATGCCGATGAGCACCGTAACACCATCGGCGGCTGGCGCGCGGCGGGGCTACCTTGGAAACAAGGTTAATCTATTGATGTTTCCATAAGTAACGGCAAGCAGCGCTTGCCGCCGCGGTCGTCATCGCCGCCCCGATGACCCTGCGCAAACTTGGCCGCGATCCAGCGTTGGGCGGCTCCGTGATGATCACCGCCGTCGCCGACTCCGGCGGCTTCTTCATCTTCCTGGGGCTGGCGACGCTGCTCTTTCTCTGAGCAACACCAACGGCCAGCGGGATGCTAAATCTTGAACCGTCCCACCGCCGCCCGCATGTTGCTTGCCAATTCTTGCAGGTTGTCTGCATCGAGGGCTGTTTTGATTGATGCCGCGCTGTTCTCTTCAGTCATTCGCGCCACATTTTCAACTTGCGTGGAGAGATCGCTGCTGGCGCTGCTTTGCTGCACCAGCGCCGACGAGATGTCATTGACAACATCAACGACACGTGCCGCGCCGCTCTTGATCTGGTCGATGGACACGCCAGCTTGGTTCGCCAGCGTCACGCCGCTGTTGACCTGATCGACACTTGCACTCATGGTGGCAACCGCATTGTGGGTGCTGCTCTGCATCATGCCGATCATGCCGGAAATTTCTTCCGTGGCATTGGTGGTGCGCTCCGCCAACTTTCTCACCTCATCCGCGACCACCGCAAAACCCCGCCCCTGTTCCCCGGCGCGGGCAGCCTCGATGGCTGCATTGAGGGCGAGCAGGTTGGTCTGGTTGGCGATATCCTTGATCACCTGAACAATTGAGGAGACCTGATTCGAACGCTGCCCCATTTCTTCGATGTTGCGTGAGGTATCGCGCACGGTTTCGGCAATCCGCGACACCCCTGCGGCAACCTGCTGGATAATTTCCCCACCCTCGGCGGAAAAATTGCCCGATTGTCTGGAAATATCCAACGCTTCACGTGCGCTGCCGGAGATGTGATTGATACTGGCCGTCATTTCCTCGACCGTGGTCGCCATGGCGGAGGTTGATTTGTTCTGGCTCGATGATCTGTCGGCGACATAGCCTGAAGAAGATGACAGGCTTTTCGCCAGGACTGAAACCTTGTCCGCACCTTCAAGCATCTGCCCCAGGATTTGCTGCAAACTGGTCATGAGCCCATCGAAAGCTTGCGCGGTCTCTCCGACTTCATCCGTGCTGCTAATGGCAATGCGCCGGGTGAAGTCATCATTTTTCCCGACTTCGGTGATGGTAGTGCGCATCCGGTTCAGCGGACGGGTGATGGAAAGAACGATGTAGCTTGCGCTGAACATGCCAAGCAATACGACAATTGCACCGACCATGATGACCATGTTGCGTATCGAGCCCGCCGTTTGCCTTATCTGGGCGATACTGGCATCAAGTTTCTTGCCCTGATGTTCATCCAGCCTCTTAATGGCCATCAAGAACGGATCCAACGCGGGTATCATCTCTTCACCGGCTACGTAGGTGGCTTGTTCCTGTTTTCCGGTCTTGAGCAGATGCATGACCTTCTCAAGCCCCGAGACATACAGACCACGATATTTCTTCATATCCGCCAACAACTTCTTCTCGCCTTCCGGAGAGTTGGCGGAATCACGGTCCATCAATTCAACCATTCCCGCGATTGACTTGTTCCTCTCCTCTATCTGCCTGATGACAGTGGCGTGGTGATCGCTGTTGGTGCTCAAGAGCATTTCCATGCTGGAAATGCCGTTATCCTTTACAGACGTAATGAGCGTGATCGCGCGTGACCTGCTGGACAAGTCAGCTTCTATTTTTCCAGCGCCGCTGGACATGGCGAACATCTGCATCACCACAAATGCCACCAGTACCACCACCAGCAACAAAATCAGCCCAAATCCCAAACCCAGCCTGACACCAATTTTCATGTTGCTTATATTCATAATCCGCCGCCTTATCGAACTTGTGGGGCTACTAGACCAAGGTTGGATCAGGTGAATTTATTGTGCCACCAGGATGCTGGATGCCTTGAACTTCCCTCCGCCCCGGCAGCAGAACCATTGGGACACGTTCAGCTACCGCCAAGCTCGCTTATAAGTTTCTGGCACTTCGTGATCCTTTCCTTCTGAATGCCACCGCCGATTTTTTTGGCTTCCTCATCGTTGCCCTTGAGGATGGCCGGTACCAACTCGGCCTCACGCGTCTTCTTAAAGGCGGCCCATGTCTCATTCAAATCCTTGAACTGGGTTTCTTTTCCGGCCGGTGCCTTCATCGCCGCGAGCTGCGCGCTGACAGCATCGGCTGTATTTTTCACCAGTTTCTGCTGGTCGGCACCACGCTTGTCTTTGTTAAGCATCATTTCGACCAACGAGTCCCTGGCCGCACTCATTTTTGTTCTCAAATCGTCATATTCGCCGGCGTGTACCGGGAGAGCAGCCAGAAAAGTGATTGCAAATGCCACCAACAGCTTTTTCATGATATTTCCCCTCGCATGTAGTGATTAAAAACAGGTCAGTGATGCCACATACAACCTAATCGATGACGTGGAAAAGCAGCATGCATAAAAACAGCAAGAACGCCACGCCGCGATTACCATATCCCAAGTATGGGGATAGAGTAAGCGAAACCTGATTTTAGGGCACACAAGGGGTTTTCCAGCTCAAGGACAACACCGAACACCGTAAACAGAAAAGCCCTCACAAGGAGGGCTTTTCTGTTTATGGGAGTCTGACGATGACCTACT
>CAZMWC010000095.1:0-7854 GCA_964569805.1 uncultured Gallionella sp. | reverse complement strand
CCAATGAGGTCATCGCTATTCTCAACAGGCTTGGCTTCTCCGAAGTTCGCCAGCGTGGCTCACACAAACAGTTCCGCGACGCTGCTGGCCGATGCACAACGGTTCCGTTCCATCAAGGCCGTGACATCTCTCCAATCTTGCTCCGTCAAATTGCCAAAGACATTGGTCTCGCACTTGATGAGTTTCTCAAGCATAGATAGCCCACAACCCACCGTTCAACTCGGACGCTCCGCCAAAAAGCGTGGCGGAGCGCCGGTTAACTCTTCATTAGCTCCTTCATATCTAACCCTTACCGCTCGGTTGGCGGTAACAAAGTGAGTTGTTTTGCCGTGTGTGCTAAGAGCGAAAGGTACCTTTGGTGTTCATGCGGCATGTTCAAAGGTCGAATATGGAATATGGCTCCAAAATAAGCGTTCTCAAAGCAATATCAGGATTGTTGATTTGCACCGCCCTGTCGGGTTGCGGTGTGCCGCTCTTTCCTATTCCGATAATCAAATTTGCGCCACCCACCGAAATGCTTCCAGAAAAAGCTGAAGCGCCATTGGTGTTATCGGCACTCAAGACAGAACAGGGCATTAAACAGAATGTAGCGATGTCGATGCGCTCCGGGCGCGTACTGGTCGTGGAACCGCGCAAATCCGATGCTGAGCTCTTGGCCAGCCTCCCTTCAGCCGAACTCAAGCAAGAATTCTCGAGCGCCTACGTTTCCGCATTTAAGTTCCGCCAGCTAAAAGCGGGCACGCGCCATTATTACAATTTCACTATCACGCCGGAGTTCGAGCGCGCCACTTCGCTGTACCTTAACGGCCAGGGTGAGGAAGCGATCGAACAGATTGAGCGCATACTCACCGACAAGAAGAACGAACCGACCTTGCTCTGGCAAGCGTCGTATCTGAAGGTCAATGTACTCATCATGATGGGCCGGCCCGATGCGGCAGAACGTGAAACTGTGCGTCTGGAAGCGCTTGAAATCGCCGCGATGGGCAAGAACCACACCACGCGCGCGTTGCGCGCCGAAGTGAAGTACTGGGCAGGCGATATCGAAGGCGCACTGGAAGACGCGGCGCAAGTAGTCAGAGCCTTTGGCACCTGGCGTTATACCGCCGCCTACTCGACACCGCCGCTGGATCAAGTAGAGCTGGCCCGATGCGTGACCGCACAGGCTAGAGCCGATATTGTGCTTGGCCTGGCGCTACTGTCCAAAGGGCAGGTGAAGGCGGCGCTGCCATGGCTGGAACTGGCTAACCAGACCATGAACAACGTCATTTATACTTCGCGCCATCCGATCAACTCACTGTATTTTCAGCCTCCGGAGGAGATTTTCTGGGGGCGCGGCATGTCTCTTGTCGCGCTGGGTACGGCACTCTTATCAAGCGACCCACGCTCTGCCCGTGCTGCCGAAACATTTGAACAGGCGCGCGAGTTTTTTGATGCCCTGGGTTTTCGTGCCGGCAACGTGCTGATCGAAACCTTCAAGGCACATGCCCTGCTTGCCGCCGGCGATTATTTGCAGGCAGAGCAACAGGCAAAGTCCGGGCTGTTGCTGGCAGAAAAACTGGGCTTGATTGAATATGTCTGGCGACTGGAGGCGTTGCGCGGCAAGGCGCTGCTTGCACTCGGACAGAGCGCCGAGGCGGAACGATCGCTCCGCCACGCCCAGGCGGTAGTTGACCTGTTGGTTGGCACCATGACATCGGATGATGCCAAAGTGCGTTTTGGTATCGGCAAAGAAGGCATAACCCATGATCTGATAAGTATCGATATACAGAAACAGGATTTGCCCCGACTGTTTGAGGATATGGAACGGGGGCGTGCGCGCACCTTCGTAGCGCTACTGGCCGATCGGGTTGTCGCCGAAGATCGCGGCGGTGATCTTATCGTGCAGATCAAGGCTCTCGATAAAGATATCCAGCGCGAAAGACAACGCAAAAACGCGCTTTCTGCCGAGGGAGTTATTGATGCATCGCGCGAGCAGAACCTGCTCGAGCAGCGCGTTGATTTTGTTGCCCGGCTGCGTGAGCGCGATGCAGATCTCGCCGATGCGCTCGCTGTGTCTTCCGCCAATATCGTCACGGTTCGCGCGGCGTTGCCCGAAAATGCGCTGATGGCGTATTCGGTACCGGCAAACGGTAGCGCCCCTTTGAGTCTGTTATTGATCAGCAAAAGCACAGTAGAGTTAAAACAACTCAGAACGAGTGCAACACAGTTGCAAGCCTTGCTGGGCGATTTCAATGCGGCGATTGGCAAACATGACAACACGCGCCAGCATCAGGTGCTTGGTCGCATCAAGGATGCAATTGCATTGGACAGTTGGCCACAGGCCAAAGCCGTTTATTTTGTACCGAGCGGACAGACGCATTTTCTGCCATGGGGTGCGCTTGATGTGAATTTTGCAGTCGCAGTGCTTCCTACCGGAAGCTGGGTAACGCGCGCTCCGCTGGCGTTATCAAAAACAGCCCAGTCGGTCATTGTTGGCGATCCGGAATTTGGCGGGCTACTGCCGCAATTGCCGGGCGCGCGCGCCGAAGCGCAGTCGGTGTCGAAGATATACGGTACAACGGCACTAATCGGCGAGAGGGCCACCGAATCGCAGTTGCGGGAGCGCACTGGCCAGGGGGTGGATGTGCTGCATTTTGCTACCCACGCCCTGTTCGATCCGGTCTACCCTTTGCAATCTTCGTTAATCATGACTGACGGCATGCGCGCCGTGCCGCTCACTGCCGAACGGTTATACGCACAACCGTTAAATGCGCGGCTGGTGATCTTGTCAGCCTGCGAAACAGGAATGGGACAAGTCGTCAGCGGCGACGAATTGCTTGGACTAGCACGCAGCTTCTACCTTGGCGGAGCATCATCAGTTGTGTCCTCACTATGGCCGGTGGATGATGAGGCCACGCGGCTATTTATGGAGACTTTCCATCGGCAATCGCGAGGAGGCAATTACGGGCAGGCGTGGCTGGATGCGCGCAATACGGTGAGAAACAAGGGGTTCGCACCTTCTGCTTATGGAGCCTTTGTGCTTGGCGGAAGCATGGGGACGATATACTAAAGAAACGCAGATTTAATCCGTTCGTGGTTAAGGAAAATAGTAGGAAAATAGGGGTCAGGTCTTGCATTGACGCACCGATTCCGCTATCGTCGTCTCCATGGCTAGACCCTTAAGATTAGAGTTGTCCGGTGGTGTGTTCCATGTCACCTCGCGTGGCGATGGGCGGGAGGATATTTATTTGTCCGATGCGGACAGGGCTGCGTGGCTGGTGGTTTTCGCGGAGGTCTGCGAACGCTTTAACTGGGTGTGCCATGCCTGGTGCTTGATGTCGAACCATTACCATATTCTCATCGAAACACCGGAAGCAAATCTGGCTCAGGGCATGCGCCAGCTTAACGGGGTATACACGCAACGCTTCAACCGCGCGCATGATCGGGTAGGACATGTGTTTCAGGGCCGCTACAAGGCCATTATGGTCGAGCGGGATAGCTATTTGTTGGAGTTGGCGCGCTATGTGGTGCTGAACCCATTGCGGGCGAAGATGGTGAAGCGTCTGGAGGCTTGGCCGTGGAGCAGCTATTTGGCAACGTGCGGGCAAGTTGCCCCCCCTTCCTGGCTGCAAACGGATTGGATACTGGGCCAGTTTGGCGCGCGTCGTTCCAGCGCTATTGCCAAGTACGTCAGTTTTGTTCATGAAGGCGCGCGGCTGCCGAGCATATGGACGCAACTGCAAGGACAAATTTATCTGGGCTCGGAAGCCTTCGTAAAGAAAATGCAATCCCGGATTGAACAGAAGCCTACTCTGTCAGAAATTCCGCAGGCACAGCGACGGGCGATTACGCAACCGTTGTCGCAATTTGAAGCGCGCTATCCCCGCAGCGAGGCCATGGCACGAGCATATCTCTCAGGGCAACATTCCATGCAGGTCATTGCCCTGCACTTTGGTGTACATTACTCGACCGTGAGCAGAGCGGTTAGACAGCTTGAAAAAGCAACAAAAGCGTAGTGGGGCAACGCAAGCTTGATCCCATTCTTTCCGTGTATGGGAGGCGGCCATCCTGACCGCGAAACAGCGAGGAACAAACAATGTTGATCTCGGATATGCCACCTGTGCCACCGAACCATGTGCCGGTGTTGATGGCGCAAGCGGATGTATCGTCTCGGGGGTGTTGTAATGCAAGACCTGACCCCGTTGCCGAATAGAGTGCCGGGGCGGTGCCGGATTCGAACCGGATCATGCACTCGCTTTCGCGCCTACAACCATTCCCATTGGAAACAACCGCCCGCGACAGACGCAGTATAAGGCTAAAATGATCGAAGTCAAAATAGATAGTCGTGCCGTAATCGATGCGCTGGAACGCCTTGGTAAAGCGACGGCGAACCCACGCCCCGCGCTATTGGCCATCGGTGAAAGCCTGGTCGTATCCACCAAGAAACGATTCGAGAGCAGCACCGCACCTGATGGCACACGCTGGGCACCGAACAGCCAGGCGACCTACCTGGGGCATCTCGGCAGCGCCAAAAGCAACCACCGCAAGGATGGTCGCATCAATAGCCGTGGCGCGAAAAAGGTGATGGGAAAGAAACCGCTGATCGGCAAGACCGGGACGCTGGCGCAACAGATCAGCTACGCGGTGGATGGCGGCGAGCTGCAGGTCGGTTCGCCGATGGAATACGCCGCGATGCAACAGTTCGGCGGGAAGAAGAGCAAGTTCCCAAACCTGTGGGGTGACATCCCAGCCCGCCCATTTCTGGGTATATCGGATGCCGATGAGCAGATGGTCGTGAATACCGTCGGCGACTACCTGACCAGAGTCATCGGCGGGTAATTTTTTACCTCTTTTTTTGTTTTATCTGTTGCAAGTGTTTTTTATTTTGCATCCCATATAATCCCGCTTCATTTTGGTTCTTCCCATATTTATCTCACGTTTCCCTTAGTATTTATCTCACTCCGGTTCAGCATGCTCAGTTTCGCCCTGGGGTCGGAATTCTTGGGCAATGGCGGTTTGCTTTCTTTTGCCGACCTTTCCGGCGCCGCCATCGGCCAAATCACCAACACCACCATCACCCTCGACACCAACGCCTCAGGTTACGGTTGGTTCATCGACCCCACCCCCTGGGACAACAGCGAATACCTCCCCACCTCCAACCCCGACGAATGGGTAGCCAAGGCGGGCAGCGCGGCAGAGGGAAAAATGGACATGCTCTCCGTGTTGCTCCACGAATACGGCCACGCCCTCGGCATCGACCACAGCGCCGCCAACCACGACTACATGGCCACCACCCTGACACCCGGCGTGCGCCGGATGCCGAGCGCGGAAGAGCTGGCACTGATGCAACAACTCATCGGCCAAGCCAAGGCTGCCCTTTCCCCAACCCTCTCCGGGGAGCAGGACGACACCCCGATCAATCCCGGCCTGCCCATCGGCACCACCCTCGGCGCCATCCTGCTGGGCCGCCTGCGCCGCACCGACTACGGCAGTTGGTCGCCGGTGTTCGACAGCCTGAGCATCCCCGCACCCGCCCCGCAATTCGAAATTGCCGCTAACCCCAAACTGGAGAATCAGGCCTTCGACGGCGGTGCAGGGTGGAGCGCCGAAGGTAATGTCGCCTTTGGCAACGGCGCTGCGACGCTCAGCGAAACCGCCGCCACCCAGACCCGCCTCAACCAGGTCTTCGTGCTTGGCGAACACGACCGCTTCCTGAGCTTCACTCTCGCCAATGCGGCGTTGGGCAACCAAGCAGGGCCCTCGGACGCTTTTGAAGTCGCCCTGCTCGATGCCAACACCGGCCTCTCGCTGATGGGCGGCACCGGCCTCACCCACAACGACGCCATCCTCAACCTGCAAGCCGATGGCACCGAACACAAAGCCAGCGGCATCACCCACCTCGACAACCCAGACGGTAGCCGCACCTACCTCATCGACCTCGCCGGCATTGCGCCTGGCACCGCCGTCAACCTCGCCTTCGACCTCATCGGCTTCGGGCTGGGGGCGGCAGCCACCAACAGCCACATCACCGTGCGCGACCTGCGCCTGGGCGTACCGCAAACCGCCGACGACAGCATCACCCTCGCCGAAGATACCCCGACCGTGATCGATGCCCTGGCCAACGACCTCAACGCTCTCCAGCCCGGATTCGTTCCGGTGGTTGTCAGCGCCCCGAGCCATGGACAGGTAACCATCAACACCGACGGCAGCTTCAGCTTCACCCCCGCAACCGACTGGCACGGCGTAGACACCTTCACCTACAAACTCTCCGATGGCCGTGTCGATTCCAACCTTGCCACGGTGACGCTGACCGTGACCTCGGTGAACGATGCGCCGGTGGCGGCGGATGCGGCGGTGAGCACGGCAGAAGACACGGCCTTGGTGATCGACCTGTACGCTTACGCAACCGATGTGGATAGCAACGTCTTCACCGCCACCATCAAAATCAAAGGAGCCAGGCTGCGCATATATTGCGGAAACAAAAAAGCAGCCGAAGCTGCTTTTTTGTTCATGCTGATTTTAACTCCCCCGACCAGGTGGAGTGCGGTATCTATTTGATGATGGCGTTCAATTCGCCCTTGGCGTAGCGGCCGGCCATCGCATCCAGCGAGATCGGTTTGATTTTGCCGGCCATGCCCGCACAGCCGAAGGCTTCGTAGCGCGCCTTGCAGATTTCCTTCATCGCCTTGGTGGTGGCGGCGAGGAATTTGCGCGGGTCAAAATTCTTGGTATCTTCGGCCAGATGGCGGCGCACCGCGCCGGTGGAGGCCATGCGCAGGTCGGTGTCGATGTTCACTTTGCGCACGCCGTGCTTGATGCCTTCAACAATTTCTTCAACCGGCACGCCATAGGTTTCGCCCATGGTGCCGCCGAAAGAGTTGATGACCTTGAGCCATTCTTGCGGCACGGAAGATGAACCGTGCATCACCAGATGCGTGTTGGGAATGCGCGCATGTATCTCACGGATGCGGTCGATACGCAGCACCGCACCGGTGGGCGGGCGGGTGAATTTGTAGGCACCGTGCGAAGTGCCGATGGCAATGGCCAGCGCGTCCACGCCGGTTTGGCGCACAAACTGTGCGGCTTCTTCCGGGTCGGTCAGCAACTGGTCATGGCTCAAAGCGCCTTCTGCGCCGTGACCGTCTTCCTTTTCACCCTGGCCGGATTCCAGCGAGCCCAAACAGCCCAGTTCGCCTTCAACAGACACACCGACCGCGTGGGACATTTCCACCACACTGCGGGTGACGTTGACGTTGTATTCGAAAGAGGAAGGTGTCTTGCCGTCGGTCATCAGCGAGCCGTCCATCATCACGCTGGAGAAGCCGGACCGGATGGCCTGAATGCAAACGGCGGGCGATGCGCCGTGATCCTGATGCATCACTACCGGAATGTGCGGGTAGGCTTCCACCGCAGCCTCGATAAGGTGGCGCAAAAAGGCTTCGCCGGCATATTTGCGCGCACCGGCGGAACCTTGCATGATCACCGGGCTGTTGGTTTCGTCAGCCGCTTCCATGATCGCTTTGACCTGTTCCAGGTTGTTCACGTTGAATGCGGGCAGGCCGTAGCCGTGTTCTGCGGCGTGGTCGAGTAGTTGACGTAGAGATACGAGTGCCATTTGTTCCTCCTGATGAAAAAATTAAACCTAACCGGCACGGCGTAGAGATCACGCCGGATGATGAAATTGTTCTACGTGGCTCGCCAAACCCCTCCCGGCCTCCCCTTGTCAGGGGAGGTGATTGGCTCTCCCCCTGACAAGGGGAGAGCTGGAGGGGGTTATCTCGTTCCCGCGCTCCTACAGCCTTAAGGAACCGCAGATTTAATCCGTTCGTGGTTAAGTAGTGACTTGGCAGGGGGTTATCGTGCTTAGTCAATACT
>CAZMWC010000094.1:0-7892 GCA_964569805.1 uncultured Gallionella sp. | reverse complement strand
TCCACAGGTGCTTTGAGCGCGCAAATCAATTACTATCACTGCTGGTTCCGGTGAGTGATATTAACCGGGCTGCGGCTGGAGGGGTGGCGGCATGTTGTGCCGTCGCTTTCGTCGGAATCCTTACTACCAGAATCCTTCCTGGCGTGGAAATTCATCCAAAACTTACCCGATACCAAAACGCGCGAGCGGCGAAGTATATTCAAAATGAATGCGTTAAGCAAAGAATCTGTCACCTTTCTTGAAATAGACGAAAGCGGCGAGTCGCAGCGCATCGACAATTTCCTGTTCAAACACCTGAAAGGCGTGCCCAAAAGCCACATTTACCGCATTTTGCGCGGCGAGGTGCGGGTGAACAAGAAGCGCGTCGATCAGACCTATCGCCTGAAAATGGGTGACCTGCTGCGTATCCCGCCGATCCGTGTGGCGGAAAAGCCCGAGGTTGAATACATCCCGGCACTGGAATTCCCCATCCTGTACGAGGATGACGCGCTGCTGGCGGTCAACAAGCCTTCCGGCGTGGCGGTACACGGTGGCAGCGGGGTCAGCTTCGGGGTGATCGAGCAGATGCGCCGGGCGCGCCCGCAAGCCAAATTCCTCGAATTGGTGCATCGGCTCGACCGCGAGACCTCAGGCGTATTGCTGCTGGCGAAGAAACGTTCCGCGCTCACCGCGATGCACGAGATTATGCGCGAGGGCAACAGCGACAAGCGTTATCTGACGCTGGTGCTGGGGCAATGGAAGAACGCGCGCCAGCATGTCAAACTGCCGCTGCACAAGTTCGATACGCCGCAGGGCGAGAAGCGCGTGATGGTCAGGGAAGGCGGGCAGGAGTCGCATACCATTTTCACGCTGCAAAAGAGCTGGCCGGATTATTCCTTGCTCGAAGCAGAACTCAAGACCGGCCGTACCCACCAGATTCGCGTACATTTGTCGTACCTAGGCTTCCCCATCGCCGGGGACGACAAATACGGCGATTTCGCGCGCAACAAGGCGTTGATGAAGCAGGGGCTGAAGCGCATGTTCCTGCACGCGCATTCGATCGCGTTCAATCACCCGCTGACGGGGGATCCGCTACAAATCAGCGCGCCGTTGCCGAAGGAATTGGAAGGTTTTGTCGCACGGCTGGATGGTGGGCTGTAGTTCCCTAAACTTTTCATATGGTTAGCCGATATTGCATGACAAGAGGTATTTGAAAACAGCCTGATGGAGGTCATCATGCGTTTCGTTTCCAGTGTTGCATCGGCCTATGCCAGTTTCGGGCGCCGTGAGGCGAAGGGGCTGATTGATGCCCGTGCTGTCAGGCCGGTGCAAGGCAACAAGCAAATAGTCGCAACGGCGGTGCAAGACAAGCTGCACGAACTTCGCTATGCAATGCAGCCATCCGAGCGGCGCGAAATGCAGCAGGACGAGCGGCGTAAGGTTTGCCGCCGCATCGACCATCGTTCTGTATTAATCGAGCTGCGCTCCGGCATCGACCGCCGCTACCATAATCTGCGCGAGTGTGATGTCGTCGAACACATCGACGAGGAAGTCTGAATAGACGGTGCATTTCATGCACCCTTACGCCTTACGTGGGAGCTGCCAACTATTTCCCATGGATGTGGACATGCCGTAGGGCGCAATAACCAACGGGCATTGCGCCGGATGTATCTACCAGCATCCGGTGCAATGCGCTGTGCTTATTGCACCCTACAAACTGCTCAACCTTTGACACGCACCAGAAATACCGTCACTTCTTCGCGGTCGTGGTAGAGCTGTTTGGCCTGCATACGGTAGTTGATGCCTTCTGCGTCCAAGCGTGTGCGGATGCCGCCCAGCGCGCTGTCGAGCGCGGCAATGCGCTGCTTCATCGGCAGCTTTAAGTTGAAGATGGCGTGTTTGCATAACCCGGCGGCGAACCATTCGCCGATCAGCGTGGCGACTTTGGCGGGTTTTTCCACCATGTCGCACACCAGCCAGTCCACCGCCTTGCGTGGGGCGTATTTGAAGCCATCCTGTTTCAGATGCTGCACCAGCGGGTGCTTCGCCAATACGCCTTTCATCGGGCCGTTGTCCACTGCGGTGACGCGGATGCCGCGTTTGACCAGTTGCCAGGTCCAGCCGCCGGGCGCAGCCCCCAAATCGACCGCTGTCATGCCTTGCCGCAACAAGCGTGTCTGCTCGCTTTTGTCCATGAACACTTCGATCGCTTCGGCCAGTTTCAGCGTAGAACGGCTGGGCGCTTCCGCAGGCATGGACTGGCGCACGATGCCCATGATAGCCGCCGCGCTATTGTGCGGGTCGCTGCTGCCGATCAGCGCGGCGGATTTGTCGGGGAAAAAAATATGCAGGCGCGGTAGCTGTTTATTTGTGTTTGGGATGTCTTCCAGCAAGCGCCCTTGCTCGCGCAACGCGGCCTCCAGCAGCGGTTGAAAGCGGCGGGTAAAGGCGGACAGCGTCTTGCCGTCGTTGGTGTCCGGCACTTCCAGCCACAGCGCGCCAAAGGTGCCGGGCAGGGTGGCGACGGCTTCAAGAATAGGGGTGAGGCGGTCACGTTCCGGCAGGGCGGTGATGGTGTGATGTAGCCGGATCAACTGACGTGCAAAAATCAGGTCGCGGTAGCACAGCGTTTGCTGGTTGAGATTGACGATGGCGAAGCCGCTGTCATTCGTGATGTCGGGTTGTTCCGCGATGACCGGGCGTTGCTGGCGTGCCTGGCGCAAGGCTTCCTGTGCGCAGTCTTGCTCGAAGCCGGGGCGGCAATACAGCAGCCAATTATGGTTTGTGGGTTTTTGCATGGCGCGCATTGTGGCACAAGCAGTGGTAATATCCGCGCCTCTTTTTTGGCGGCAAAGCAATGGGCAAGCGTTACGATTTGATCGTGTTCGATTGGGATGGCACGGTGATGGATTCCACGGCGTTGATTGCCGGTTCGATCCAAGCGGCGTGCCGCGACCTCGATTTGCCGGTGCCCGATGACGAGACTGCTCGCCACGTGATCGGTTTGGGCCTGACCGAAGCGTTGCGTTATGCCGTGCCGGATGTGCCGGAATCGCTGTATGAACCGTTGATAGCGCGCTACCGCCACCATTTCCTCGCGCAGGATGGCACAATCCCATTGTTTGATGGCGCGCGCGCGGCGATAGCGGAACTGCATTCTGCGGGCTATTTGCTCGGTGTGGCGACCGGCAAAAGCAGAATAGGGCTGGATAGGGCGCTTGAATCCAGTGGTTTGAAGAAATACTTTCACGCCACCCGCACCGCCGACCAGACTTTTTCAAAGCCCAACCCGGCGATGCTGTTTGAACTGATGGATGAATTGGCGGTCGATCCCGTGCGCACTCTGATGGTGGGCGACACCACACACGATTTGCAATTGGCGCAGAATGCCAAGGTGGATGCGGTGGCGGTAGGGCACGGCGCGCACCCGGCGGAACAGTTGCTGGAGTTGCGCCCGCTGGCGCTGGTGGCAAATTTTACGGAATTGCGCGATTGGTTGAGAGCGAACGCTTGAGAGCCGTGAAATGTGAAGATGAGGCTGTGAAACGTGAAGATGAGGCTGTGAACGGAAATGTAAAAATTGGCTCTACCTTTCACCTTTCACCTTTCACCAAGAATATTTTAAGGAGTTTAAATGTCAGAACAAAACAACAATTGGGAACGCGGTGTGCTGGAGAAGCTGGCGATGTCGGCCATTCAGGAGCAACGCCGCGCGCGGCATTGGGGTATCTTTTTCAAGACGCTGACATTTGGTTATCTGTTTGTCGTGCTGTTCGTTGCCATGGGCTGGTTTGACAAAAAAGAGGGCGCGCTGGGATCCGGTAAACATACCGCGCTGGTGGAGATGCATGGCGTAATTGCGGCAAATAGCCCGGCAAGCGCGGACAACCTGTTGCCCGGTTTGCAAGATGCATTCAAGGATAAAAACACCCAAGGCGTGATTCTGCGTATCAACAGTCCGGGTGGCAGCCCGGTGCAGGCAGGGCAGATCAACGACGAAATTCGTCGTCTGCGCGCCAAGTACCCGGCTATCCCACTGTATGCGGTGGTCGAGGACATCTGCGCCTCCGGTGGCTATTATGTGGCGGTTGCGGCGGATAAGATATTTGTGGATAAGGCCAGTTTGATTGGCTCGGTCGGTGTGCTGATGGATGGCTTCGGCTTTACCGGCACAATGGATAAGCTCGGCGTGGAGCGCCGCCTGATAACGGCCGGAACCAATAAAGGCTTTCTCGACCCATTCTCGCCCAGCAATCCGGCGCAACAGCTGTATGCCAAGCAGATGCTGGCGGACATTCATCAGCAGTTTATCGACGTGGTGAAACAAGGGCGCGGCGCACGCCTCAAGGAAACGCCAGATACTTTCAGCGGTTTGGTGTGGAATGGGCAGAAGGGCGTTGAAATGGGTCTGGCGGATGGTTACGGCAGCCTGGAGTCGGTGGCGCGCGATGTGATCAAGGCCGAGAAAATTGTGGATTTCACCGTCAAGGAAGGCTTCGCGGATCGGTTGGCAAAACGCTTTGGTGCGGGCGCGGCGAGCGCGATTGGCTTCTCGGCGCAGAGCGGGATGATGTTGCGTTAGTGTAGAAGCAGTTGTAGGGGCGGATTTATCCGCTCGTGGGCGATGAATTCGCCCCCTCAAAACAACGCAGCGCTTTGGATAAATATGGGTAACTACTCAGATCGAAGCGATATGCTCAAAATATCCACAAACACAGTCCCCTCTCCCCTTGCGGGAGAGGGTTAGGGAGAGGGGGAAAGACGGTTGTACCTGAGTAGTTACAAATATGGTGGGCTATTATTTTTCCCGAACTGTAACGACTTCCGGGGTTTCGCGGTGCCAGCCTGCCTGACCGGTGTTGCTGCGGCTTGCCAACTGTTCAAATTCTTCCAGCGGCACCGGTTTGCTGAACAGATACCCCTGATATAGCAGACAGCCGTTTTGTTCCAGAAATTCGCGTTGCGCTTCCGTTTCGACACCTTCGGCAATCGCTTCCATACCCAAATTGTTGGCCATGCCGACGATGGTTTGCACAATTACCGTGTCGCTGGCTTGGCTGCTCAGGTTGCGCACAAAAGACTGGTCTATTTTTAGTTGATCCAGCGGCAGCTTGCTCAAATAGGCCAGCGATGAATAACCCGTTCCAAAATCATCCATGGAAAAACGCAAGCCCATTTTTTTGAGCGCCCACATTTTGGAAACAACATCTGCAATGTCATCGACCAGCATGCTTTCGGTGAGTTCGAGTTTGAGCTTGCCGAGGTCGATAGCGGTTTTTTGCAGCACGGCGCAAATTTGTTCGACAAAATCGGGCTGATGGAACTGGCGCGCGCTGACGTTGACGGCAAGCTGCAGATGCCGGGTACATGAATTGTTCTGCCACTTGGCAAGTTGGACGCAGGCGGTTTCCAGCACCCAGTGCCCCAAGGGCAGAATCAATCCGGTTTCCTCGGCAAGCGGGATAAATTCGGCGGGAGACACCAGGCCACGCTCGCGGTGCTGCCAGCGCACCAGTGCTTCCGCGCCAATCAAATTGCCTGATGCATCAACTTGCGCCTGATAATGGAGCACGAAATGCGATTGCGGCTGACATGCCGCATTGCGCAGATCAGCCTCTATGGCGACACGAGCCATGACCAACGCTTGCAGGGCAGGGTCGTAAAAGTGCATGGTATTGCGCCCGGCAATTTTGGCTTGGTACAGGCCTATATCCGACCGCCTGAACATTTCGTCCGATGTTCTCAATGAACCCCGGAGCAACGTGGCACCGATACTGGCGGTAATGTAGTATTCACGGCCTTTAAGGTTGTATGGCTGCCGTATGGATTTGAGTATCTTCTCGCCCACCGTTTCGGCCTGGGTTGCGGCGGTCGGTTCGTCCGGGTCGAGGTTCTCAAGCAGTACGATAAATTCGTCGCCACCCAGTCGTGCGGCGGTATCGCTCTCGCGGATGCAGGCTTTCAAACGGCTGGCAGTTACCTCCAGCAACAGGTCGCCGATGTCATATCCATGGGTGTCGTTAAGTTCTTTGAACTTGTCGATATCGACGAACAATAGCGCGCCCTGGCATTTGTTGCGGACATTCGCTACCAGTGCCTGCTGCAGCCGGTCAATCAGCAACCGCCGATTGGGCAATTGGGTGAGCGGATCATAAAAGGCCAAGTTGAGAATCTGTTTTTCCGCCTCCTTGCTTTTCGATATGTCGGAAAAAGCGGAAACATAGTGGGTGACACGCCCATCCGGCGCGGCCACAGCAGTAATGGTCTGCCACCCCGGATAGATTTCGCCGTTCTTGCGCCGGTTCCATATTTCACCTTGCCAGTGGCCATCTTGCCGGAGGCATCCGTGAAGGGCGCGATAAAACTCGGCATCGTGCCGTCCTGACTTGAGAATTGAAGGTCTTTGTCCTACTGCCTCCTCTGCACTGTAGCCGGTCACCTCGGTGAAGGCGTAATTGACTCGCAGGATCACGCTATTGGCATCGGTGATGAACATACTCTCACGTGAATTGAAGGCGGTGGCGGCAATGCGCAATTCCACCTCGGTTTTTTTGCGCTCGCTGATGTCGCGAATATAAGCGGTAAAAACAGGGCAACCATTTTCCTGCGTTGCCGTGATGGACAGCTCGATCGGAAATTCAGAACCGTCGCGCCGCAGTGCCGTAATTTCAATATGACGGTTCAAAATGCGTGCCTCGCCGGTTCGGACAAAGCGTGCCAATCCTTCCTGATGCGCCATTCGATGGCGCTCCGGGATCAGTATTTCGACCATCGAGCGTCCGATGACTTCTTGTTTTTTCCAGCCAAAAATGGATTCCGCAGCGGGATTGAACTCGAGCAGTTTGCTAGTCGCGTCGATGCAGACCACACCGTCCGGAGTTAAAGTTATTATCGCCTGCCAGCGTGTATCGTATTTTGTTGATTTCTGCACACTATCGGCGAGTGCATCGCCATGCACCGTCGATAATGGCTGTCTGATTGTCTTGTCTTGTCGCATCATTCGCCTTCCATCTCACGCTCTGGAAATAATTCTTCGGTGTAGCCGAATTGGCTCATGTCCGCCACGCGCATCGGATACAGGACACCATCCAAGTGATCGCATTCATGTTGCACCACACGGGCATGAAATCCGCTTGCCGTTCTATCGATCAATTTGCCGTGTTCATCATATCCCCGATAGTGGATATTCTGAAAGCGCGGCACCAACCCGCGTAAGCCGGGCAGGCTCAAACAGCCTTCCCATGCTTCTTCGGTACAGTCATCCAGAGGCGTGATGATGGGGTTGATCAGCACTGTTTCGGGCACGTAATCGGCATCGGGGTAGCGCGGGTTTTTTTCAACTCCAAAGATTACCACGCGCAAACTGACACCGATCTGCGGCGCGGCCAAGCCAACGCCATTCAACGCTTGCATGGTATCGCGCATATCTTCCAGCAGGTTGCGCAACTCATCACCTTCAAAATGGCTGACCGATTCGGCATATTGCAGCAGGCGCGTATCGCCCATGCGCAGTACCGTTCTAATCGCCATCGCAGCTCACCACACACTCAAGGATATTACGCACCTTTCCCATCGCCGCGTTGGCTGTGCCGTTGACCTGCTCTCTATTGATGCTTTCTTTGCTGTCTTTGCGCCCTGCAGCGTAGTTCACGACCACGGCGACAATAGCGTACTTTAGCCCTAATTCCATCGCCAGCGCGGTTTCCGGCATCCCGGTCATACCCACCATGTCAGCGCCGTCGCGTTCATAGCGGTTGATCTCGGCGGTGCTGTCCAGCCTTGGCCCTTGCGTCGAGGCATACACGCCGCCGTCCAGGCACAGTTGCTGCACGGTGCGCGCACTGTGCAGGATGCGGCCGCGCAATTTCGGACAATAGGGCAGCGTAAAATCGACGTTGGTATAGGCCGAATCG
>CAZMWC010000093.1:0-7951 GCA_964569805.1 uncultured Gallionella sp. | reverse complement strand
CGTCGGCAAATGAACCGGAGCGTTCGTTGAAGGTATTCCACGCTTTTGCCGCGACATCGGCGTGACGCGCTTTTTCTTGCCGTGCATTGTTCTGCTTCATCACGTAATCGGCCAGTAGCTGCTCGACCACGCCGGAGAGGTTGTTGGTCATTCCTTTGGCCTGAGAGACCAGTTCTTCGTTGAGCGTCAGGTTGACCGGGCGCTTACGTGTTTGATTGCTTTGCATTGATTTCATGGGAAACCTCCATGTGCGCATGGTATGCGCATTGCGCGTATTTGTGAAGTAGTAAGCTCATCATGGACTCAAACAACCGAGCGCGCGATAACGGGGCCAGCTTCGAAATATCTGTAGCAGTTGCGACTTCATCTGGCGGCAAAACGTTTTAGGGTCGAATTTGTCCAACATGAGTAAGGATTGAGGAGATGGCCATGAAAAAATTATTCGCTATATCGCTTATCTTGCTGCTGGTTGCCTGTGCCGGTTACAGCGGCAAGGGGTTGGTCGTCGGCGAGTCCGGGATGGACGATGTTGTCCGGGTCATGGGCGAGCCGCGTATGCAGTGGGTTGATGCCGACGGCACGCGCCATCTGGCCTATCCGCGCGGGCCGTCGGGGGTGCATACCTACATGGCGCGCATCGGGGGCGATGGCAAATTGCAGCACATCGAGAACGTGATGGATCCTCTGACTTTCGGGCGCATAAAGGCCGGTATGAGCAAGGATCAGGTGCTGCGTATTCTCGGTCCGTCGGACCCGTCGGGAACCGCCTATTTCAAGGCAAGGGATGAACTGGTCTGGGAGTGGCTCTATTGCGACGAGTGGAGCAAGTTGTCGCACTTTGATGTCCTGTTCGATGGCACCAGCGGGAGCGTTCGTTCGACCATATCGGTCAGGGTGAACTGTGGCCCGAGGGACGATGATTGCGAGTGTGCACGCTGACACGCACTCGTTCAGACTCATGTGTCATTGGACAAGGTTATTACTTGACTAAATCAACAGGATATTGTCAAATGATGGCGCGTTTACTTCGAAAAGCCCTTTTCAAGGAGAACGATCATGAACACCAAAGTCCTGTTTTCCCTCTTTCTGGCAATGATGTATGGCCAGGCACTCGCAGCAGACGGCAAGATCACCATCAACACTCCCACCCTTGCATATACGGGGGTCGCCCCGCCACCCGCAGCAGGCGGCAAGATCACTATCACCACTCCCGCCGACAATGCCATGGTCAGCCCCATGGCAAAGGTTTCGGTCAACTATGAAGCCATGCTCGGCCCGAATGGCGATCACTTGCATCTGTATGTCGATGGCAAGCGTGTCGATGTTTTGCGCCAGTTAAAAGGAAGTGCCGAACTCGGTGCATTGCCGCCCGGTAAACACAAAGTCTGCCTGACCGAGAATACGAAGTCGCATGCGGCAACAGGCGTTGAGGCTTGCATTAACGTGACATCGAAATGAGCGTCGCGCAAAACCTGAGTTACGCTGTAATTCAGGTGGTGCATAATTTCGGCGCTGTTGCCGTGGTAAGTGGTTCGCTGTTCGCGTTGCGGTTGCGTGAGGAGGCGATGCGTAGAAAGCTGGCGTACCTTGCGTTGGCCGGGTGGGTGACGCAGGGCGCGAGCGGCGCCACCTTCGGCATGGTCAGCTACTATTACTACCACCAGTTCCCGGATATTTCCGGGATTGCGACCTTCGCGTTGGGCATCAAGATGGTTTGTGTGGCGACGGGAGTCTTGTTGCTTGCAGCCTATCTTTGGCGAGGTGAACGCTGGCCGGACCCGCAAAAAAACGCAATGTGGCTTTCATCTTCCGCCCTGGCGGTCACGGCAATTTCCGCAGCGGCGTTCTTGCGCTGGTTTTCCTGAAAAAAATTGGGCCAAGCAAGCTGCAAGGGGGTGGATTAGTTTGATGTGATGGATAAATGGGGCAGGCTCGAATCCCCTTTTCATAACCCAGTGCCGAAGGTTTATAGTCGCCCCTGATGCCGCAGCCTGCGGCGCACCATCCAGCGGTAGAGGCGACCGAGCAGCGGGCGTATCAATGGCAAATCGATGAACCATGCCAGCGGCTTCAATCTTGGCACCCGTCCCATGAGAACGATGTAAGCATCCATCTCCGAGCGTATCCGGCCATCCCCGTCCATGATGTGCAGTTCGGTCAGCGCCTTGCGCGGGTCGATGCCCAGCGCGCGTAATTCGGCATCCCTGCCGGTGATGTCGAACCAGAGCACATCCTTACCACCCTCACCGGCGAGCTTCTCGTAATCTGCCCGATCCTTGATGCAGATCGGGCAGGCACCGTCGTAGTAAACCGTGATCTTGTTCCGTTCCCGACTCATGTGCGCGCCTTGCGCAAGCTCCGCACGGCGCGTTCGATGCGTTCCAGCGCATCGGCGATGACATGGCGCGGCGAGGCGATATTGAGGCGCATGAAGCCGCTGCCGCCTTGCCCGAACACGGTACCGGGGTTCATTCCGACCCTGGCTTGCCGCACGAAGAACTCGCGCAGTTGCGCGTCGCCCATTTGCAGGTCGCGGCAATCCAGCCAGAGCAGATACGTGCCCTCCGGTCGGATCAGGCGAATCTCGGGCAGATGTCTGGCCAGGTGCTCGGCGACGAAATCCCGGTTGCCACGCAGGTAGTCGAGCAGGCTGTCCAGCCATGCCTTGTCAGCTCGGTAGGCGGCCTCGAACGCGGCGATGCTGAACGGGTTGGTGTTGGCGGAATGCAGCGAGTCGAACACTTTTTTCAACGCGTCGCGCTGTGCCGCGTCGGGCACGATCAGGGCGGACAGGCCGAGGCCGGGAATGTTGAAGGTCTTGCTGGGCGCAACGGCGGTGATGAGTTTGTCCGTGTCATTTGCCAGCGTCGCCAACACCGTGTGCCGCTCGCCGGGATAGACCAGATCGGCGTGTATCTCGTCTGACAATATTGTCAGGTCGTAGCGGCGCGCGAGGCGCAGCAGTTCTTCCAGCTCTTCCCTGCCCCACACGCGCCCGACCGGGTTGTGCGGCGAGCACAGCAACAGCAGGCGCGCGCCATCGGCGGCACAGCGTTCGAGATGTTCGAAGTCGATGACGTAGCGACCTTGCTCCAGTTGCAACGGGTTCTGGATCAGGCGACGCTGGTTGGTCGTCACCGCCGAGAAGAATGGAAAATACACCGGCGGCTGCACGATGACTCCCTCGCCTTCCTGTGCGAAAGCCATTACGGCAGCGAACAGCGAAGGCACGACACCGGGTGCCATCATGACCCATTCACGCTGCACCTCCCAGCCGTGGCGCTGCTTCAGCCAAGCGATCAGCGCGTCGTACAGACTGTCCGGGTAGAAGGTATAGCCATAGATTGGATGCGCGGCGCGTTCGACCAGCGCGCGTGTTACAGATTCCGGCGCGGCGAAATCCATATCCGCCACCCACAGCGGCAGCACATCCGGCGTGCCGAAATACGCGACGCGACCGTCGTGCTTGACTGAAGCCGTGCCGTTGCGCGGGATGCCGTGGTCGAAGTCGATGCTCAAGGAATGCGTTCCCACAGGGTCACCTGCGACACGCTGTGCTGGAGCTTGCGCCGCGTCTCGCGGATCACGAAGGGCACTTCCTGCGGTTCGCCGAGCGGACGGAAATGCGCGCCGAGTATCTCCTTCAACCCGTCCAGCGTGGTGAAATTCTCGCCGTCTTTCTTGAAGCCACCGAGCCATTCCTCGCGTTTGGTATGTTCTTCACGCCAGGTATAAGGCGAGGCGGTCAGCAGCAGGCCGCCGGGGTTGAGGCGTTCATGCACCTGCGCGAGAAATTTTTTCGGGCTGTACAGGCGGTCGATCAGGTTGGCGGCGAGGATCAGATCGTAGCCGCTGAAGACCGGCTTGAGGTTGCAGGCATCGCCCTGAAAAAACGCCACCTTGCGCCGCACTTCATCCAGCCCGAGGTCGGCCAGCCTGCGCTCGCGGTAGCTGACCAGCTCGCCTTCGTCGATCAGGGTGTAGCGCAGCGCGCCGTGCTCGGCGAGCTGTACCCCCGCGCCGATGAAGCGCGCGGAGAAATCAACACCGGTGGCCTGATCGAAATGCCGCGCCAGCTCGAATGTGGCGCGCCCTGCCGCACAGCCAAGGTCGAGTGCGTTGCGTGCCGGCCTGTCGCCCATCGCACGGATGGCGATATTGGCGAGCGCCTGCGGAAAATTGGGTACGCCAAAATAGGCGTCGCCGTAGTGGAATTCGGCGTATTCGGACAGCAGTTGATCGGTCTCGTAATGCGAATCCGGCACGCTGGCGGGCGCATCGGCGACCACATAACGGAACCCGGCATGCTGGAAGAAGTGGCGGCGGAACGCGTAGCGTGCGCTGCGCAAAGCTTCGTTGCCGCAGGATATCCACGAGCCGCCCTTGAACAGGTTGTGCCGCCCGTCATAGGTCGGCGCGGTGAAATCGTCATACAGCGGATGCACCGCAAAACCGTCGAACGGATAGATCGGTGTCTCGGTCCATTGCCAGACATTGCCGACGACATCGTATAACTCGCCGTGGCGGAACTCATTGACCGGACAGGATGAGGCGTAATGGTCGAGATGGATGTTGGCCGCTGCCGTGCGGTCGTCCGGCACCTCACCCATCCCCGCGAAATCATGCAGACGATACCATTCGTCCTCGCTGGGCAGGCGCACGGGTTTTCCGGTGAGTGCCTTCTGCCAGTTGCAGAATGCCTTGGCCTCGAGGCAGTTCACCTCGACCGGCCAGTCCCACGGCATCGCCACTTCTTCGGTCATCAGGCGCAGCTTCCAGTCATCGCCCTGTCTGATCCAGAACGTCGGGTGTGCCGCGCGGGCATATTTCCTCCAGGACAGACCTTCCTCATCCCAGCAGGCATCGTTCGCGTAACCGCCCGCCTCGACGAAACCGAGGAACTCGCGATTGCTGACCAGGTAGCAGCCAGCCTGAAACGCGGCAATGCTGGCCTGATGCGTACCATACTCGTTGTCCCAGCCATAGGTGGCGGCGTTCTTTTCCTTGCCGAGGCGAACTTCTCCGGCAGGAATTTCGATGAGCCGGTTTTGCGGCGCATCGCCCGATTTGCGGCACGGTTGCCAGGCGGGATGCGGTTTGACGTATTCGAGAGCATGCTGGCGTATCAGCACGGACGAGGTTTCCAGATGGATGCGCTCGTGCTCGATGCCCATCAGAATCGGCCACCACGGATGGTTCCAGTTGATCGGCAATACAAGCGGCAGCGTTCGGATCAGACTCTCTACAACCTCGCGCACCTTGTTGCGGTAACCCATCACTTCGGCGACAAGCGGCCAGTCGTAGTTGGCATCGTTGAGATCGTCCCAGCTCATCTCGTCCACGCCGACCGCGAACATGGACTCGAACTTCGGATTGATGCGCTGTTTGACCAGCCCGGCGAGCACAAGCTTGTTGATAAAGAAAGTGGCGGTATGGCCGAGATAGAAAATCAGCGGATGGCGCAGCGCGATGGGTTTTTTGAAGTAGGCCGCATCGCAGGACAACACTTCGAACAGCTGTTCGTAGCGGTCGAAAGTGGACAGAAAGTAGGCGCGAATCTCACGGCGCGTGGCATCCGCATCGCTGCTGGTCAGCACGGGAGTCCTTGCAAATAGACTGTTCGGCATACCTGGTTCCTCGTTGGACACCTGTGTCCGATTTTAACAGCGAATAGCTTTGCGCGTGGTAACTACTCAGGTCGAAGCGATATGCTCAAAATATCCACAAACACAGTCCCCTCTCCCCTTGCGGGAGAGGGTTAGGGAGAGGGGTGTGGTGATGAATTTATGTATGCACCCCCTCTCCCCAGCCCTCTGATAGAACTACTAGCCATTCGACTAAGCGGCAAAGCCGCCAAGTCGCTGGCTATCCCGCAAGGGGAGAGGGGGAAAGACGGTTGTACCTGGGTAGTTACTGCGCATGAATGGAATAAAACAATCCGGCTCAAACCTTATGCGCTAAACGGGGCGGTTCAAACCGGCCTGAGCGTATAGGCAAAGGCCGCATCTGCGAACTTTTTCATTTTAGGTTATTGTCCACCTATCTGAACGAGGTGTTGGAATGAAACTACGCGTATTGATTCTGGGCTATGGCAAGATGGGGCACGCCATGGAGTGTCTGTTGTCCGCGCGGCACGATGTGCGCGTCTGGAACATGGGCGCGATGGTGAAGGGTCACCACGAGGCGCTGGAAGATGAGGTCGCCGAAGCGCAGGTGATTCTATTCTGCCTGCCGGTAAATCCGCACCACGAGATCGCCAGCCGTATCGAGCCTTATCTGGCGGCGGACAGCGTGTGCCTTTCCATCGCCAAAGGGCTGGATGAATCGGGGCGCACGGCGGCGCAAATGTTCGAACACGTGTTCGGCAGCAAACATCGCTACGGGGTGGTGTACGGCCCGATGATCTCGGAGGAACTCAAGGCGGGGCAGTATGGTTTCGCCGATGCGGTGTTGTCCGACGCGGCGGATTTTGAGGTGATGCACAGCCTGTTTCGGGGCAGCACGCTGGTGTGCCAACAGGCGAGCGACATGCACGGCAGAAGCTGGTCGGTAATCCTGAAGAACGTGTACGCGATCCTGTTCGGTGTGGCGGACGAGCTGAAACTGGGCGACAACATGCGCGGGCATCTGATGGTCGCCGCCATCGCGGAACTATCCGGCATCGTGCAAGCGTTCGGCGGAAAGGCGCATACGCCTTACAGTTATGCCGGGCTGGGCGATCTGCTGACGACGGCGACCAGCGAGAGTTCACACCACCACGCGCTCGGGCGCAATCTGGTGCGCGGCGACTGGTCGGATATTTCCGGCGAGGGGGTGCACACCTTGCAGATGGTGGAAAAGTTCCACGTGTTTGATTGGCGTGCCTATCCGCTATTTTCGCTGGCGCGCGACATCGTTATCGCGCCGGCGACACTGCGTGAACGGGTGGAGGAATATCTGAAGTCGCTACGCGAGATGGAGAGTTGCGCTATATGAGATTTTGAAGCGCCCGTTTAACAGGGTTTATTCAAGCTGCCTCATAGCTACCACTCGTGACCTGCTGGTCCCGACCCCGAGCGATCACTCAGTCAATGTACCTTGAGGGACTGGTTGTCGGCCATAGTGGGAATTCAGGATAGAGGCGCACTACTTACGCTATGGCCAATAGCAGTCACTCGATTTTATGAGTAGCAAAAACAATTCGACTCCGGTACATTTTATCCTCACAGGAATAGCAGGCTAGAAGTCATTCATAGCCAACCCGCAAGCTTTGTGCTAAATTCTGACCCGTATGGTCAGAATTATCAACGGAGGCTATCATGCACAGCGAATGGCAACTACAAGAAGCGAAGGGCAACTTCAGTCAGCTCATCAAGCGAGCGGCGGGCGGCGATGCTCAAACTGTCACCATCCACGGCAACCCATGCCGGTGATGGACGGCCTGCTCATGTCCACTGCCCAATGTCACGGCCTCACCGTGGTTACTCGGAACGTGCAGGATTTCGCAATGTATCCGCAAGTCTTTAATCCTTGGGCGCTGTAAAAGCGAGCTGCGCCGATTTAGAAAAGGGGCCTGGCTCAATAATTGGCCTTGATTGGGCAGAGTTGCATCAGGCGGAATTGCTCGTAGATTGGGAACTCTGCGAAGCCAAGCAGCAACCCAAACCGATTGCACCATTGGAGTGAATATGTCTGCTTCTTGGAGAGTTAGTGAAGTTCGAGTGATTGAAGACTATGCGGTATGGGTACGCTTCAAAGACGGGCTTGAAGGTGTCGTGCGCTTTCTACCGGGATTTTTTCGGGGAGTGTTCTCCCATCTAAAAGACCCTGCACAATTTCGACAAGTTACCGTGGTGGGTGGTGCCGTCACATGGCCGGGCGAGCTAGACCTGGCACCGGATGCGATGCATGAAGAAATTAAGGAAGGTCTGATTAAGTCCGTCACACCGGCGAAGGCCGGTGTCCAGTCCAT
>CAZMWC010000092.1:0-7995 GCA_964569805.1 uncultured Gallionella sp. | reverse complement strand
TG
Source organism: uncultured Gallionella sp. (assembly GCA_964569805.1). GTDB lineage: Bacteria > Pseudomonadota > Gammaproteobacteria > Burkholderiales > Gallionellaceae > Gallionella. Next base: position 7,993 of record CAZMWC010000092.1, on the reverse strand, counting down.
TCGGCCTGACGCGGCTCGTGCGAGTCATACAGCCAGGTCTCGTAATTGATCGCACGCAGCAGTTCGTCGAGCAGTTCGCCGCACGGATCCTTGTCGGCACGCTCCTGGAGGCGGTTGATGAAGTTGCAGAAAGTCAGCAGGTCTTCATGCTGGCGCGGGGGTAATTGCCGCTCCATCTCCATCTCGAAAGCCGCCTCGAACAGGCTGATGTGGCGCGCCCCGGCATGGCTGCCGAGCTTCTCCAGCGTGGTATTGCCGAGGCCGCGCTTCGGTGTGGTAATCGCGCGGATGAAAGCCGGGTCGTCGTCCGGATTGGCGATCAGCCGCAGATAGGCGGTGATGTCCTTGATCTCGGCACGCTCAAAGAACGACGTGCCGCCGCTGACGGTGTAAGGCACGCGCTGGGCACGCAGTTGCTCCTCGAAGGCGCGCGACAGGTGGTTGCTGCGGTACAGGATCGCGTAATCGGAAAAGCGGGTGCGGTGCTCGAACTTGTGCGCCATCAGTTTCATCACCACGCTCTCGGCCTCGTGTTCATCGTCGCGTGCGGCGTAGATGCGCACCGGGTCGCCGATGCCGTGCTCGCTCCACAGATTCTTCTCGAACACCTTGGTATTGTGATTGATCAGGTGATTCGCCACCTTGAGGATACGCTGCGAGGAGCGGTAGTTCTGTTCCAGCTTGATGACGCGCAGCTTGGGGTAATCATTGCGCAGGTTGTGCAGGTTCTCGATGCTCGCACCGCGCCACGCATAGATTGCCTGGTCGTCGTCGCCCACCACGGTGAAGGCGTTGCGGTTGCCCGCCAGCAACCTGGTCAACTGGTACTGGCAATCATTGGTGTCCTGGTATTCATCGATCAGCAGGTAATGCAGCCGGTTCTGCCAGCGGAACAAAGCATCGGGGTGTTCCTTGAACAGCACCACCGGCAAGTGGATCAAGTCGTCGAAATCCACCGCCTGATAGGCACGCAATGTTTCCTGGTAGCGTGCATAGATCCGTGCATGCACCCTGACCTCGTCGTTTTCGGCTGCCTGTGCCGCCTGCTGCGGCGCGATGAAGGCCGACTTCCAGTTGGAGATCTGCGTCTGGATGTCGCGAATCTCCTGCTTGTCGCCGGAATTCGCAAGTTCGCCGATGATCTTCCAGGTGTCGCCGGAATCGAAGATCGAGAACTGCGGCTTGTAGCCCAGCAGCGCGGCCTCCTTGCGCAGGATGTTCATGCCCAGCGAATGGAAGGTGCTCACTACCAGCCCCTTTGCATCCTTGCCCTGCAGCATCTCGCCGACGCGCTCGCGCATCTCGCTGGCTGCCTTGTTGGTGAAGGTGATCGCAGCGATATTGCGCGGCGCGTAGCCACACCGCTCCACCAGATGGACGATCTTCTGGGTAATGACGCGCGTCTTGCCGCTGCCCGCACCGGCCAGCACCAGCAGGGGGCCGTCAAGATAGGTTACAGCTTCGCGTTGCGCCGGGTTGAGCTTGTTCAACATTTACTCGGGAGGTATCTGGAAGGCGGATTTTCTGCAAGGCGCGCATGATACCAAAGCATCATGGCCGGAACGATAAAGTTCACGCTAATTTTTTGCCGGCCTCTGCCGATATCTCCACCAAGGGCGGTGCATTGTGCGCAAGCCCGCAGCAACAGGAGGCAGATCATGGGAATCTTTTGCATGGATATGGGCAGCTCTGTGATCGAACGCGGCGGAGCAACGGTGTCCGATTACGGCGATGAAGTCATGTGCGCCGGCTGGATTCCCAGCCTTGCCTGCCATCAGCAGCACACCGAGAAAACAGCGCTACCAGCGGATTTGGCGAGAGTGGATGTCGATGCATTTCTGCGCAAGATGTACGCCTGCCAACGTTGACCCATACGGGGCTTGCCGCCTCCCGGCGTCTTCAGGGCATCTCAGAAATTTATATTTCGTCATTCCGGCGAAGGCCGGAATCCAGACGGTCGTGACGTACGGCAATCGACCCATATCGGGGGTTCAGGCTAGACGCCCTAGCCTGCCACTCCTCACTATCCAGCCACTCATTAAAATCTGCAAAGTGCTCGAAACGGTAATGCTCGTCTTCGTCGCACCAGATTTTTTGCAGCGCCGGTGTCATCGCTTGCTACTCAGCAGACGGCCTGCTCGACGATGGCGTCGGCGAGGTGAAGTTGCGTGGCCTGGGCATCGGCGAGGCGTGACTTGAGGGCATCGCACAGCGCCATGAGTTCGTCGACTTTGGCGACGATGCGGTGTTGTTCATTTATAGGTGGTATTGGAATTACCAGCTCTCTAACTTTATCCGCATTTAAATTTTGGACTACAGCGCCAGCAGCAGCGACTTTGAATGCCTCACGAATATAGGGAGAGGAAAGCAACAAATATAAATAATCCTTATCAACTGTATTCGGTGGGCTGATTCGCAACCATCCGTCATGAATGCAACCTTCAATCTTAGTAATATAAGGCCGACCAAAGCTCATAGAGTTAGTCAGTAAGAAGTCCCCAGGATAAACCATGCGTGTTTTTGACAAGCCTTCTCTACGTATTTTTTCACTGGTAGAAGTGATGTACTTCCCTCCTTGATCTGTGTCACCAATTTTTATCCAATTCAATCCATCAGGATCATTAGTCAGATATGAGTTAATTGGCCGTGGTGAGCCACCCCTTTCAATTACAGCTACAGTACCGAATCGCACACATTCCCACCCATCTGGCAATGTAAGAGGCTTTTCACCCTCCACAATCGGCGACAAAGGGATTTGCTTTTTTATTAACCCATCTTCGGTCATTAGCTTTTTTTCTTCTGCGATTTTCTCTAGCAACAAACTCGCCGGTTCGTCGTTGGTGTCTTGCTGGACGAGTTTGCCCACGACGGCAAGTTGGAGGATGGTTTGTTTGAGCTGGTTGATACTGGCTTCGGTGGCGAAGAGGGTGTCGAAGTGGCTGGCGATGCGTGTCCACGCTTCGCTGAATTCCTGCTGCGACTCGACACGGGTAAGTGTGCCGAGCAGTGTTTCGACCAGGGTTTGGTGGGCTTCGATGCTGTGGGTTTGCTGTTGTTCCAGGTGGTCGCACAGAGCCATGAGTTCATCGACTTTGGCGACGATGCGGTGTTGTTCTTCGAGGGGAGGAAGTGCCGTAATCGTCGCTATGATTTTTTCGCGTGAGATATTGGGTTGTGCTCCACCGGCACCCTGACCAATGAAGTTTGGCTTGAGCGCCTTTAACAGTAGCAGCAAATAGCGATTAGCTATTCCGTTAAACGGAGTACATGCACAGACAGCCTGGTTTGTTGTTGCAGGTACAGATAATATCGCGGTCTTGCCTATGGTCGCGCCATACATGGCGATCAATACATCGCCGACATTATTAGCTCTCAGCGAACATTCTTTCAACGCCAATTCGGTTACGGTTTCTTCGCTTTGTGAAATGTAATCAGCCGTCAGTTCGCCGGATTTAAACCAAGGAATATCACCACCGAAGTATTTCAAGTTGCCTCTCGCTGGAGTGGCGCCAGCACCCCACTCACCAAGCATTCCAAGTCGCACCCACTCCCACCCAGGTGGCTGAGCAAACGGCTTATCCTCATCTCCAATAGCCGGCAGCGGCTTGTCTTTCTTGATCTTGCCTTCCGCAATCAGCCGCGATTTTTCGGCGGCGATTTTCTTGAGCAAGGCACTGGCCGGTTCGTCGCCAGGGTCTTGCGGCACGAGCTTGCCTCGCACCGCAAGTTCCAGTATCAGCTCGCGCAGCTTCCTGATGCCATACACGCTGGCCGCATTGCCCGAGCTGCGGCCACGGCCCGATTTTTTCTCGGTGTCGGCGGCTGTCCAGAGATCGAGATGGTCGGTGAGTAAAGTTTGAATCGCGTTCATTGCCCGTCTTTCTCTTCGTCTGATTCGCCTACCCATCCTTGCAGGCGCGCGGCGATCTGCTCCGGGCTGGGCAACTCATCCAGATATTGGGCGGGCAATTGCGGGGTGACGGTGTAGGTGGCGATGCCTAAGGCGTGGCTCGCGGTGCGCAGCGCGTATTCGACTATGGTCTTGGTCTTGCTGCGGCAGATAACGATGCCGATGGGCGGGTTTTCGCCTTCCAGCCGGTGTTGCTGATCCAGCGTGTCCAGGTAGAATTCAATCTGGCCTTTGTGCTCGGGTTTGAATTCGCCGATTTTGAGTTCGATGGCAACCAGGCAGCGCAGGCGGCGATGGAACAGCAGCAGGTCGATGAAGTAATCTTTGCCATCGACTTCAAGCCGGTACTGGTTGCCGACAAAGGTGAATGCGCCGCCCATTTCGGCGAGGAAACGGCGCAGATTTTTGACCAGCGCTTCTTCCAGTTCGCGCTCGGAATGCGCGTCGGCCAGCCCGAGGAAGTCGAAGGTGTAGTGATCTTTAACCGCCAACATGGCTTGCGCCTTGATGGTGTCGGGCACGGCGGCATCAAAGTTGGTTTGGCCGTTCAGATATTGTGCGTAGCTGTGATTGTCGAGCTGATGTTGCAGCACATTTTTTGTCCAGCCGAAGCGCGCGGTGGCGCGCAGGTAAAATTCGCGCTCCAGAGCATCCTTGCAGCGCGCCATAATCAGCAGGTTTTTAGCCCAGCTAATTTCTCCAACCAGCGGTTGGAGATTTGGCAAGTTGGCGTATTCATTGAAAAACTGCCGCATTAGCCAAAGGTTTTGAACCGAAAATCCATTCCGCCCCGGAAACTCGGCTTGCAGGTCGCGCGCCAGATTTTCCACTACGGACTTACCCCAGCCTTGTTCGGTTTGTCGGCGGCTGATGTTTTCTCCCAGCCACCAATACAGTTGCAGTAATTCGCGATTCGCGGCGCGCAATGCCTGAAATTGGCGCTGGCGAATCTGTGCTTTTATTTCCAGCAAAAAATCGCTGTAACCGCCCGGCAACGGCGAAATTGCCGAGGCTGGCAATGAATCGGGTTCGGCGTTCATTTTGATGCGCCTCTTTGCAGCGCCTCTCCCAGTATGTCTTTCAATTGGTCGCGCAGTACGGCGATGTCGCTCTGCATCGCAGCGTATTGCTCCAGCAGCACGTCGGGATCGTGGCTGATCTGTTCGCCGATATGCGGGTTTTTGATGTCGAGATTGTAGTTACGCGCCACGATGTCGGCGACCGGCACCTTCCAGGCCTGTTCGTTCTGCACGCGCGCGGCGAAGCCGTCGGCCTCGTCGCCCCACCAGTCGATCTCGGTTGCAAATTCCTCGAAGCGCATCGGCTTGGTTTTGTTGTAGCTCTTGATGCCTTCCGGATAAGGATGTTCGTAGTACCAGACGTGTTCGGTGGGCTGGCCCTTGGTGAAGAACAGCAGGTTGGTCTTGATGCCGGTGTAGGGTGCGAACACGCCGTTGGGCAGGCGCACGATAGTGTGCAGGTTGCACTCTTCCAGCAGGCTTTGTTTGAGGCGGGTCTTCATGCCTTCGCCGAACAGGAAGCCATCGGGCAGCACCACGGCAGCGCGGCCCTGATCCTTGAGCAGCTTGATCACGAGGGCCATGAACAGGTCCGCCGTTTCGCGGGTGCGCAGGTGTGAGGGGAAGTTGTTTTCGATGCCGTCTTCTTCCATGCCGCCGAAGGGCGGGTTTGTGATGATGACGTGGACGCGGTCGGCGTTGCCGTAATCCTTGTAGGGGCGGCTCAGGGTGTTGTCGTGTTTGATGTTGGTGGGGGTGTCGATGCCGTGCAGGATCATGTTGGTGACGGCCAGCATGTGCGGCAGCGCCTTCTTCTCGTAGCCCCGGATGGAATTGACCAGCGTCTCTTCGTCTTCCTTGGTTTTGACGTAGTGCTCGCGCTTGTGGTCGATGGCGCAGGTCAAAAAGCCGCCGGTGCCGCAGGCGGGGTCGAGCACGGATTCTGTCAGCTTGGGATCGACGCGATTGACGATGAAGCGGGTGACGGCGCGCGGGGTGTAGAACTCGCCCGCATTACCGGCGCTTTGCAGGTCACGCAGGATTTGTTCGTAGATGCTGCCGAAGGTGTGGCGGTCGCCGCTGTTGTTGAAGTCGATCTCGCAGATTTTGTTGATCACCTGGCGCATCAGCGTGCCGGACTTCATGTAGTTGTAGGCGTCTTCAAACACGCCGCGCACGACCTGGGCGCGTTTGCCCTGTGCGCCTGCGGCGGGCAGCTTTTCTTTCAGGTAGGGGAACAGTTGCACGTTGACGAAGTCTGCCAGCTCTTCCCCGGTCATACCCTCCGGGTTGGTGGCCCATGCGCGCCAGCGCAGGTGCTTGGGCAGCGGGGATTTGTAATCGTTTTCCAGCAATTCCAGCTCGGATTCGCGGTCGTCGAAAATCTTCAGAAAAAACATCCACACCAATTGGCTGATGCGCTGTGCATCGCCATCGACACCGACATCCTTGCGCATGATGTCCTGTATGGACTTGATGGCGCCGGAAACATTACTCATGCAGATTTTTCCTCTTTAAATAGCTCTTGTTCCAGTTCCTGGATGGCGGTGTCGAAGTTTTCCTTGCCGCCAAAGATAGTGTTGATGATTTCCACGGGTGTGCCCATGGTCTTGAAAGGATCGAGGCGCAGGACCTTGGCGCTTTCCAGCGTGCCGATGCCTTCGTCGGCATATTTGTCGAGCAGCGCGGTGAGTACAGCCCTGGCCTGCTCGCCGTATTTGGTAAAGTAGTTGCGCTTCTTGACCTTGTTGGCACGCTCTTTACGGGTGAGCGGTGGCTGCCCCCAGGCGATGTGGCAGATCAGGTCGAAGTCGCCGTAGTCTTTGCCGATTTCCGTGGCGAGGTTATCCAGCACGATGCCGCGCTCTTCCAGCTCGTCGATGATGGCTTGTTTCTTCGCGGCGCTGTTCCAGCGGTTGAGAAAATCATCTAGCGAGGCGAATTCATTTTGAATCTGCTTGCGGCTGAAGTCCTTGTATGACTCGGTAATCAGGTTGCCGTCCGGCCCGATATATTCGACGCGTTCGGAGATGATTTTTACTTCTACCCCGCTGACGCGGACTTTATACACGCCCTGTGGTTCTTCGGCGCGATCCGGCTTGCCTTCATCATTCGGGTAGTCTGGGTCGGGCGGCACAGGGTCGTCATCGTTGCCGGGCTCGTAAATCACTACGGCTTCACCGTCGAAGTCTGGGTCACGGAACAGCGCAGTGGCCTTCTTGAAGTCCATGATGGTGAAGAACCACTTGTTGTTTTCCTCGTCGATGCGAGTGCCCCGTCCGATGATCTGCTTGAAGCTGGTCATCGAGGTGATGGTTTTATCCAGCACAATGAGCTTGCACGTTTTGGCGTCAACACCCGTGGTCAGCAATTCCGACGTGGTCGCGATGACCGGGAATTTACTTTCCGGGTCAATGAAGTTGTCGAGTTCGGCCTTGCCTTCTACGCTATCGCCGGTGATGCGCATGACATATTTTGGATTGTCGAGGGCAATTTTTCCTGCGGCGTTAACAATAGCCTTGCGCATGCGCTCGGCGTGATCGATGTCTTCGCAAAAAACAATTGTTTTGGAAAATGGATCGGTCGCATTGAGATATTTCACGATGCGTTTGGCAACCAGCTTGGTGCGCTGATTGAGCACGAGTATACGATCCATGTCTTTCTGGTTGTACTCGCGTTGTTCAATTTCCTGCCCCAAGTCATCCTTCATGCCCGGCGCTGGTGCCCAGCCCTCAAGGTCTTTGTCTATGCCTATGCGCACAACCTTATATGGCGCGAGGAATCCATCTTCGATGCCGCGCTTGAGGCTGTAGGTATAAACCGGCTCGCCGAAATAAGTGCTACTTGAAACATATTTGGTTTCTTTGGGAGTGGCGGTGAGGCCAACTTGAACTGAGTTGTTAAAGTATTCGAGGATTTCGCGCCAGGCAGAATCATCTGCCGCGCTGCCGCGATGGCATTCGTCGATGACGATCATGTCGAAAAAATCGCGCGAGACACTTTTGAAAATCTTGTCTTCTTCGTCCGGGCCGGTGATGGCCTGATACAGGCCCAGATAGATTTC
>CAZMWC010000091.1:0-8014 GCA_964569805.1 uncultured Gallionella sp. | reverse complement strand
TCGCAACGCCGTGTCCGGCCTGCCATCCCGCAAAAGTGAATTTATAGAGGTTCCCCATAGTGAAAGTTGCAGGCTTCGCGAGGACGCAAATTTTAACGCATAATCACGCCATGAGACGTTTGTTGATTATCGGCTGCGGCGACGTGGCACTGCGCGCCATCCCTTTGTTGACACAGCACTATCGCGTGTTCGCTCTGGTGCGCGAACTGTCACAATGCGCGGAATTGCGCGCGCTGGGCGCGATGCCCATTGTTGGAGATCTGGACAACCGCGCCAGCCTTGCGCGCCTCGCCGGGTTGGCGGACACTGTTCTGCACTTCGCCCCTCCCGTGAACAGCGGCATACGCGATACGCGCACGCGCAATCTGCTCACTGCGCTATCGCGTGGAGCCTTGCCAAAGCGGCTGGTGTATATCAGCACCAGCGGCGTATATGGTGATTGCGGCGGCGCTTGGATCAGCGAAACACATCCGTTGAATGCCACAACGGCGCGTGCCAAACGACGTGTGGATGCCGAAATGCAAATTCGTAGCTGGGGAAAACGCAACGGTGTGAACGCCAATATTTTGCGCGTACCGGGCATCTACGCCGCCGACCGTCTGCCGCTAAACCGTATACAGAAAGGCACACCGTGTATCGTGGATAGCGAGGACAGCTACACCAACCACATTCACGCCGATGATCTGGCGCGTATCGCTATCGCAGCGTTACGATATGGAAAAACATGTCGCGTGTACCACGCCAGCGACGACAGCCAGTTGAAGATGGGGGAATATTTCGACGCGGTGGCAGGTGCCTTCGGATTGCCACTTCCACCACGCATCCACCGCGCCGAGGCGCAGCGGATACTGCCGGAAGCATCGCTGTCGTTCATGAACGAATCACGGCGGCTGAACAATCACCGCATGAAACAGGAATTGAAAGTGAAACTGCGTTATCCGACGGTGATGGACATGCTGCCCATTTTAAAGTGACCTTTTAGTCTTACTGTGCCACAAAGCGCTGAAGGGCGCATTGCGGCGTTAAAATCCGGCTCAAAATGCTCATTTACTCTATGTAAACTCCGCTTTTTCACCCGATTTTGCCTTGCACTGCATCCCTTGATCGCTTTGTGACACAGTAAGATTAGCCATCTGTGATCGAAATGGCAAAACGGCTGTCATTCCGAACGAATGTGAAGAATCTTTGGCGTGACGCTTCACTATCAGGGGCGGCAATCCGCTGTGCACGTTGGTCTCTTACCAGGTAGGGGCGATTCACGAATCGCCCCTGCGCTTTTGTTTTTGCGAGTTGGGTAATAAACAAGGAGAAAATATGTTCAAAAAGCTATTCACAACCATGCTGGCCGCAGCCGCATTCACCGCGCCTTTAATGGTCGAAGCGGGCGAACACTCTGGCGGGGATATCGCCGTGGCGCAAGCCTACATCAAGGAAATTCAGGCCGAAGGCAAGGCCTATATCACGGCGCATAACACAAAATTTTTTAAGGCATTGTCCGAAGGCCAGCACCCGCGCGCGACCATAGTTACCTGCTCCGACTCGCGTGTGCACACCAATATGCTCGACAAGACTCCCGAAGGAGATTTGTTTGTGATACGCAACATCGGCAATCAGTTGGCCACCGCCCATGGCTCCGTTCAGTACGGCGTGAACCACCTGGGCTCCTCGCTGCTGCTGATTATCGGGCACTCGTCCTGCGGCGCGATCAAGGCGGCCAGCGGTGATTATTCGGCTCTGGAACCCGATATCAAGCGCGAGCTGGATACCATCCATATCGCCAGAGGCAATGCCAATATTGACGGAGTGAAAACCAATGTGAATAACCAAGTGGCTGCCGCACTCAAGGAATTTGCCGACAAAGTAAAAAATCGTGAATTGCTGGTGGTAGGCGCGGTGTATGACTTTGCCGATGACATGAAAAAAGGCGCGGGCAGGCTCAACATCATCAATATGAACGGTGAAACTGATCAGGCCAAGCTGCGCAATATGCCGACTTCGGCTGCCAAGGTGGAACATGGGCAGGCCAAGCATTGAGAAGGTAAAACGATAACGATGCCGTAATAATCAGCGTAGACCGATTATTTGTTATCCGTGACAGACGGCTCTCATCAAGAAATACATAATCAACCACAGATTACGGATACCCATAAAATCTTCATTCTGCGGATAACTTTGCATAGCCATCTGACTAGGCCGTCAAAAAACGACGACCAAGTCATTGGTTAACGCTGCGCTCATCCGCCCTACGAATGGTTCTGTCCAATACTTTCAAATGCATCCGTTGCGCCAAGGTAATTCGATATTTTTGTAAATTCGGATACCTTGAGATTTTCGGCGCGCAACTGGCTATTAATAGCCAGCTGTTCGAAGTCCTGCTCGTTCAGATAACTGCGCAAGGTGTTGCGCAGGGTTTTGCGGCGTTGTCCAAAAGCGGCGGCGACGATCGCGGCAAACAGCTTTTCATTGCGTACCGCAATCTCTCCGGCAGGCAGCGGAATCATACGCACGATGGCGGAATCCACTTTGGGCGCGGGGCGGAATGATTGCGGCGGCACGTCGAGCAGTTTTTCCATGCGGAAGCGGTATTGCAGCATCACCGACAACCGCCCGTATTCCGGCGTGGAAGGTTCTGCCACCATGCGTTCGACCACTTCGTTTTGCAGCATGAAGTGCATGTCGCGGATACGTTCAGCATAGCCGGCAAAATGGAACAGCAAGGGTGAGGAGATGTTGTAGGGCAGGTTGCCGACAATGCGCAGCGGTGCGGGAAGTTGCGCGAAATCGAACGCCAGCGCGTCTCCGGCGTGGATGATGAGCTTCGCTTGCGGGTCGCCCTGCGGATAATCGTGCTGCAGCCGCGCGATGATGTCGCGGTCGATTTCGATCACATGCAACTGATTTAATTTCTTTAGCAGGGGATGGGTCAGCGCGCACAGGCCCGGGCCGATCTCCACCATATTGTCGCCAGGCTCCGGGCGAATAGCATTGACGATGTCAGCGATGATCTGTTCATCGACCAGAAAATTCTGGCCAAACTTTTTTTTGGCTTTATGCACGGTACGTACGCTCATTCCGCGCCATTTGTGCGGCGACCTTGATCGCTTCCAACAGGCTGCCGACCTCCGCCTTGCCAGTACCGGCCAGGTCGAGCGCCGTGCCGTGATCGACGGAAGTGCGGATAATCGGCAGGCCGAGCGTGATGTTCACGCCCGTGCCGAAGCTGGCATGTTTTAATACCGGCAATCCCTGATCGTGGTACATCGCCAGCACCGCATCGCATTCGCGCAGACGGTGTGCGGCAAACAGAGTGTCGGCCGGAAGGGGGGCGCTGATATTGGCACCTTCGGCGCGCAGCTTGTCCAGCACGGGAATCATCACATCAATCTCTTCGCGCCCGAGATGCCCGCCCTCACCCGCATGCGGATTGAGCCCGGCAACCAGAATGCGTGGCTGTGCGATGCCGAAACGGCGTTGCAGGTCGCGTTGCAGGATGCGCAATACGCTTTCCAATAACCTGGGGGTGATGGCATCCGCTACTTCGCGTAACGGCAGATGGGTGGTCGCCAGTGCCACGCGCATACCGCCACCGACCAACATCATCACTACTTGCGGGGCGTGCGTCTGTTCGGCAAGAAATTCGGTATGTCCGGTAAATGGAATACCGGCCTCGTTGATGATGCCCTTGTGCAGCGGCGCGGTGACCATGCCGGAGAATTCGCCGTTCATGCAGCCCAGCGCGGCGCGGCGCAATGTCGCCAGCACGCATTCACTGTTGGCTGCCGCCAATACGCCCGGCAGGCACGGTACGGCGAGAGGAATGTGGATGACGGATAGGGAGTGGTGAGTGGTGGCGGTTTTTCCACTGGCCGCTAACCAATCACCACTGACCACATCATGCACTTGCAGCGGGATGCCGAGTTGCGCGGCGCGTTGCAGCAACAGATGCTTATCGGCAATTACAACAAAGGGAATACCGGGCGGCGTTGTGGCAAGCTGCACGCACAGATCGGGGCCGATGCCCGCAGGCTCACCGGCAGTAATCGCCAATGGTGTCGAAGGCGTGGACACGCTCACCGGTTAGCGGGTTTCTTCGAAGCGGTACTCAACAAACGCGCGGTCGCGCAGTTGGCGCAACCAGTCCTGATATTGCTCTTCGGACTTGAAGGTGCCGAGAGCCATACGCGCCTGTTGGCGTTTCTGTTGCACGCTGACATCGGTATTGCGGCGCTCCAGCGCTTGTATCAAATGCCAGCCGAATTGCGAATGCACCGCACCTATCATGCCGGGCTGCAGCTTGTTCATCGCCTCTTCAAATTCCGGTACGGTCTGCCCGGGTGATACCCAATCCAGATCACCGCCCTGTTGCGCGCTACCGTCTTGCGAATAGCGCTTGGCCTGATCGGCAAAATCTGCGCCACCCTCAATGCGCTGCTTGATTTCCATGATGCGTTTCTGCGCCTCGGCTTCCGAGACAATTTCGCTGGTTTTGATCAGGATATGCCGTGCGTGAGTTTGAGTGATCACCACCGGCGCGCTGCCGCTGCGCTTCTCGACCAGTTTGAGGATATGAAAACCATTCGGGCTGCGCAGCACTGAAGTCGTTTGGCCGGGTTGCAGTTTTTGCAATTCACTCATGAATAACGGCGGAATACGGTCGCTCGGACGCCAGCCCAAGTCGCCACCTTTTAAAGCATCATTGGCATCGGAAGACCCAGCCGCTATTTGCGCAAAATCTGCGCCGCTTTTTAATTGCGCCAGCGCGCGTTCGGCCTTGTCGCGCGCCAGCTGGATTTTCTCCGCGCTGGCCTGCTCGGGCACCACCACCAGAATGTGCGCAAGGTGGTATTCATCGCCCGCCCCGCCCATCTTGGCTCTATTGGACAGATAGGTATCTACCTCGGCATCACTGATAATCAACTTGCTTTCAACTTCGCGCTGGCGCAGGCGCGTGGTAACGATTTCGCCGCGTATTTCCTCGCGGAATTTTTTGAAGTCCACGCCTTCCGATTCGAGTTTGGCGCGGAATTCCGCCAGCGATGGGAAATTGTTTTGTTGGGCAATTCTCGTCATGGCCAGATCAAGTTGCGTATCGTTCACGCGCACACCGTTTTCAGCGGCATATTGCGCCTGCAGCATGTCCATGATCATGCGCTCAAGCACTTGCTTTTCCAATACTTCCGGCGCAGGCAGGGATGTGCCCTGCTTCTGCAATTGGCTCACCGCAGCACGCAGGCGGTTGTTCAATTCCAGGCGCGTGATCACATCATCGTTGACCAGCGCAATGACCGAATCAATTTCTGCAACCTGTTTTTGCGAATCGGGTGGCGGAAGGCTGGCAGCCGGCAGCGCGGCTTTTGCAGCCGGGGCAGAAGGCGGCTCCGCACTATATGCACCTTGTAAAACAAGTAATGCGCAGCACATTAGGAGAATCTTTTTTGGCATCTTTTTACTTTCCGCAATTAGCGTAAAACGGGCAGAGGGCTACCGGCAGGCTTTGTATTTAACTTGGTATAGCCAAGCACACTTTTTTTCAATACTTCCAGCGGGTCGGATCCGACTTTGACAAAATCGTTCAACTCAAGTTGGAGGAAGAAACTCCTGTTGACTTGGTCCGTGCCGATAGCAAAGCGTTGCGCCACCAGACGAATTGCCCAACAGCCATCGTTGTATTCGAGCCCGGCTACAGCCTCCAGAATACGGTCATCCATGAAGGAGTAGTTCATGCGGCCCACACTATGCCAGCGGTTTGATAATGGCCATTGCCCGGATATATCTACATGGCGCAATTCAGCTGTCGCAACCGTATAATTATTTCCGCCTATGGTCGTGTAGGGAACGCCATTTGTGGTCGGATAGATGACATTATCTACAAGCACATTACCCGTTGGAACTAACGCGCCCGGGATTAATGCGCCAACTGTATCAGCCGCAAAACGATAGCCCAAATTCAGCACCTTGCCTGCTTCAGGGCGGTAACGAGCCGCTATATTGTAGTGGTGAATTATTGATAGTGAGGGGCTATATTGCAGCTCGCCGTCAAAAGACCAAGCTTTGGTAGCGCGCCCGGAAGCAGCCAGCACAATATCGGATTTATTGGTTGTTGTGGTAGGTGCGACCAGGTTGACACGTGGCGTTTCAAAACTGAAACGTTCACCCAGCGACAGCTTGAGCCGTTCCGTGCCATCCACCTTATCCAGTAAGCGCGAAGTCAACACCAGTGTGAGTTGGTTGGCATCGCCGACACGATCATTGCCAAAGAAGCGATTCTCGGTGAGCATCTGGGCGAAGCTGAAAGGCGCCTGCGCCGAATCGAACACGGGGAACTGGTTTTGATTGGTGTAGGGCACGTACACGTAAAAGGCGCGCGGCTCCAGTGTCTGCAAGTAATCGTTGTTAAATATGCTCCAGTCGCGCTCGAAGGCGATACCGCTATCGAGGCTGAAAATGGGCAATGTGCGCGAGGCATCCGACAAACCTGCGGCATTGTTTGCGCCCATCATGTAATGCGTGCTGTGCAGGCTTACTTTTGGTGTGAGATAAAATGCCGGGTCGCTGACCAGCGGGTAGCTGATACTGGGGTTAATCGTCAGGCGTTGGGCGTTTAGCGCGGAGGGGTGACTGAAATGGACATATTCGCCGGTAAGCACCACGTTTGCACCGGAATAATTTTTCTGTGTACTGGCGGTCAGTTGCGGCAAACGCTCGTGAGGAATGCCGACCGGCGCAAGCGGATCTTGCAGGGTTTGATACTGCTGCATCCGCATGGCCGCGTTCCACCAGCCCGCGTTGTAGGTCAACACACCCTCCTGGAGCATGTGGACTTGTGAAGTGACATTGACCGAATCGCCCAGATCACGAAAATAATTGTCATCAGAAACCTGGTTGAAGTTGATTTGACCGTCCAGCCCCGTGGCCAGCGCCTGTTTGTGTTTCAGCGCAAAACGGCCACGGCTGCGGTTGGCCAGCGTGTCAGATGGCATCACGTCCACGTGCAGTTCGCCGCCATAATTCTTTTCCAGATAGCGGAACTCGTTGTTCAACAGCAGGCCGCGTTTTTCCATCATGCGTGGGGCGATGGTCGCATCACGATTGGCCGCAATGTTCCAGTAATACGGCAAGGTTAATTCGTAGCCGCCTTTATTCGTACTACCAAAAACCGGCGAGAGAAACCCGGATTTACGCTGGTTGTTAAGGGGAAAATCCATCCATGGTGAATACAGGATGGGAACGTCCATGAACTCTACCCAGGCATGGTGCGCTGTGCCGATTTGTTGGTCGCGGTCGATTTCCAGGCCGTTCATTTTGAGCAGCCAATCCTGATTGCCGGCGGGGCAAGTGGTGTAGATCGCATTATCCAGCGTGTAATGCTGCTTGTCCTGGATGTGCAGCATGTCCGCCGAACCGCGCCCGCCATTCTCTGCCAGATAAAACACCGGTTGCTCCATGAAGCCGATATTGGTATCCAGATTGAGCCTCAAGTGCGGGCCGCTCATCGTGCTGCCGCCTTGTTCCAGCACCACCGAGCCCAAGGCATCGACATCCTCCGTATTCTGAAAATACAGCAGGCGATCTGCGGTAATGTTTTGCCCGTGCTTGCGCAATATCGCGTTGCCGGTGGCCTCGATCTGGTTTTCTTTTTTACCTTCCAGGTGATCGGCTTCCACAAATGCGGGTGTCGACTCATCCGTTTCGGCCATCGCCATAAAAGTTTTGTCCATACGCAACGCGAGCAATTCGATACCCGCGCTGTCGGCACCCGCAGCCGTGCCATGAGCAAATGCACAAAACAAAGAAACAGCGACCGGATTCAGACGGAACCGCATAACGCGCATGGCAATCTAAAGTGTTAAACTTTCGCCAGTTTACCATTAACGCTCCCGCGAAAAATCTGATATGCAACGCCAGCGACAACTTACCGAGTGGCTGCACAGCCAGTTCCCCGATGAGGCATTCACCCTTGCTCCCGCCTCTGCCGATGCCAGTTTCCGCCGTTATTTTCGCGCCACGTTCGCAG
>CAZMWC010000090.1:7440-8116 GCA_964569805.1 uncultured Gallionella sp. | reverse complement strand
GCACCACGAACATGTCGGCGTGCATCGCGCACAGGTTGTCCACGGTATCCAGCAGCGTTTCGCCCTTGCTGGTGGAGGACGAGCCGATGTTGAGGTTGACCACGTCCGCCGACAGGCGCTTGGCGGCGATCTCGAAGGTGGTGCGGGTGCGGGTGCTGTTCTCGAAGAAGAGGTTAAACACCGACTTGCCGTGCAGCAGCGGGATTTTCTTGATCTCGTGCCCCTCGGCGACATCGAGAAAGGTCGTGGCGCGGTCGAGGATGTCGCGCACGATGCGCACCGGCAGCCCTTCGGTGGTCAGTAGGTGTTGGAGTTCACCTTGTTTATTGAGTTGTGGGTTGTTCATCCCGGAATCCGCCGTTGAGGTGTAGGTAGGTGCGAATTCATTCGCACTAACACGAGATCATGTGCGAATGAATTCGCACCTACAAAAACAGCGCAATGCAATAAATGAATGCGGCATTTATTATCAGTGGTTTTTAGATTCATACGATCAATCCAGCTGAGGGTTCGTCAAAATACGCTTGCAGTATCTGCTGCGCGGCATACTGGTCAAGCACCGCCTTTTGCTTCCTGCCGTGGATGCCTTCCTCGTCCAGCCTCGCACTCGCAGCAAGCGAAGTATAACGCTCATCGACCAGAATCGTGGGCAAATCAAACCGCCCTTTGAGGCGGT
>CAZMWC010000090.1:0-7430 GCA_964569805.1 uncultured Gallionella sp. | reverse complement strand
AGCTCGTGCGGCGTGCCGTCGTCATTGCTCGGCAACCCCACTACCAGCGCGACAGGTTGCCATTCGGCGATCAATTCCGCAATCCGTGCGAAACGTGGGGCAGTTTTTTCGTCAGCGATGGTGGCCAGCGGCCTCGCTTGGTGCAACAAGGTATTGCCGATCGCAACGCCGATGCGTTTGGTGCCGAAATCGAATGCGAGTAATGTTCCCGAGGGCTGAGGACTGAGGGCTGAGGACTGAGTGTGGACACTACGCGGTTTATTCTGTCCCCTGTCTTCTGCCCTCTGTCCTCTGGTATCAGGCATGTCCGGCTTCATCCGCCAATGATGCGTAGCTCACCCCGAGCAAAGCCATCGCCGCAGCGAGCCGCTCTTCCGGCGGCAAGCCGAACAGAATGTGCTCTGATGCCGGCACGGTCAGCCAGGTGTTTTCGGTAATTTCATGCTCCAGTTGCCCCTGGTCCCAGCCCGCATAACCCAGCGTGACAATCACGTTGCTCGGCCCGTGCCCTTCGCCCATCGCTTCAAGAATATCTCTGGATGTAGTCAGCGCCATTTTTTTGTTGATATGCAGCGTGGACTGCCAATCTCCCTGCGGGTCGTGCAACACAAAGCCGCGTTCGGTCTGCACCGGGCCGCCAAAATGCACCGGCATTTTTTCCAGTTCGGGCTGGTGCAACGGGATCTTGATTTGATCGAACATCTCGCCCAGTGTCAGGCTGATCGGGCGATTCACTACGATACCCAGCGCGCCATTCTCGTTGTGCTCGCAGATGTAAGTCAGCGTGCCGGCAAAAAAACCCTCCTGCATGGCGGGCATGGCAATCAGGAAATGGTTGGTAAGGTTGAAGTCAGACATGGCGGCATTGTAGCTTTACGCGCTTGGCTGCACAAATGGCTATGGCGTAGAGGCTACAGCCGAAAGGCCGGGTCACCAGAGATAGAACAAAAATACCCACGGCAGCACCACGCCCCAGATAGCCGCTGCCAGACAGGCAAACGCGAGCAGCTTCGCCGGATGGGACGCGCTTGGCATTGCGAACAACATGCGCGCGCCGAGCCCGAGGCTCCACAGCGCGGCCATGCCGAGGAGAGCAGCGCGCACTTCCGGCAGCCAGGGCATGGCAATGCCTTCCGCTTTCAACAGAGTGACGGTAAGGGATGACAACCCCAAGAACACGCCCAGCCCACCCATCGGGATGAGCGAGTAGGCAAGCCAGCGCGCGCTTTGCCGTGTATCGCCGGGCAACAGCATAGCGGCCAGCCGCAGCCAGAGAGTGATCCAGCCACCCAGAATCAGCGCGGTGATGCCGATGTAGGCGAGTACACCAATACCGTCCAGCCAGATGAATACGTCGTTGGCTTCGGGGTAGTGGGTCAGCAGCCACCAAGGTGCATTATCCTGAAGCAACACAAAGGAATCGCGCTCGATCAGCCATTCGGCGACGCGGGTTTTGGCTGTCACGAACCATGGTGAGGACGACCACTGGAATGCGCCCACCGCCGTGCCGATGATGCCGAACACCAGCAACCGTGCCTCCCAAACATTTGCCTCGGCGGGTTTCAGGTTGGCGATTTCGGCACCCGGCAGACGCGCGGTGAGGGCGACGGCATCGCGATGCCCGCTGCAGCGCCCGCACATGTGGCATTGTGAGCCGCTTGTCATGCGCCGCATGTCGAGCAAAGGAGCGCAGTCAATTGGTGCCAGATGGGCGAGTGACGCGCTATCCCATTGTTCGCGATCCACCCGGAAATGCAGCGGTGCGAGCCGGGCCAACAGAGCGAATACGCCAGAAACCGGGCACAGGTGGCGGCACCAGACGCGCTTGCCCTTGCCGTAAACAAAGCCGACGGCAATGGCAACAACAGTGGAGCCGCCCAGCACCAGCAGCACGGCCTTGGGGTATTCATAGACGCTCACCAGCTGGCCGTACACCGTGGTGATGACGAAGGCGGCGAACGGCCAGCCGCCCCACTTCAGCCAGCGCGGTACCGGGCGGCCAAGACCGTGGCGGCTGGCGAGTTCGGTGAGCGTGCCTTCCGGACAGAAAACGCCGCACCACACCCGCCCCAGCGTAAGCGTCGAAATAATCACGAACGGCCACCAGATGCCCCAGAACATAAACTGGGCGAGCAGCGTAAAGTTGTTCAGTACGCTGGAGCCGGTTCCCGGCAGGTGCAGAAAAGCCGGTATCGTCACCAGCACCAGATAAAGAGCCACCACGAACCATTGCGCCGCAAGGATGGCACTCCGATGGCGGCGCATGGATAACCCGAGGCGGGCGAGACGGCCTGTGCCAGAGTTGGCGGCGAATAAAACAGGTTCCGTCACGGCGTTCATCCTAGGCTCGTATTTTGCGCGCTTTGGGTTTGAGCTTTAACAGCATCCCGAGCGCGAAGACCCAGTAAATCGCCAGCAACGCATAAGCCATGCCGGACGGGTAGGCGCGGTAACCGGTGAATGCCGCCATGAGCCCGCCGCCCCGCGTGCCGTCATCCAGAACGGATGACGTATCCCAGAGCGGATCAGCCAGCGGCGGCAGCGCTTCCAGCCCGACGAGTTTTTCTGCGCCATCCACCAGCAGCGCGCCACCCAGCAACAGGAGCAGCACTTCTGTCACACGGAAAAAAACGCGCCAGGAAATAAACCGGCTGCTGCGGGAAAGCAGCCAATAGGCGGCCAGCGCCAGCAGGAAACCCGCCGTGCCGCCCAGCATGACATCGGTATCGGAGCTGTCTTTTACCGAGCCGTAGAGGAACACCACCGCCTCCGCGCCTTCACGCCCCACGGCCACCGCAGCCAGCACCGCGATACCCAGCCAGTTGGCGCGGTCGGCGGCATTGCTCATCCCGGCTTCCAGCCCCTTTTTCAGCCCCGCGCCATGACGCCGCATCCACCAGACCATCTGCACGATCATGCCGCAGGCAAGCAGCGGCATGATCGCCTGAAACCAATCCAGCGCATCCGCCGCAAGCCAGGAGCGGATGCCGGTGAGCGCCACCGCCAAAAAGGCGGCCAGACCCAGACCCACCGCCACGCCGCCCCACAGCCACGGAATACCAGCACGAGCCTCGGGGCGGGCGCTGAGCCAGCCGTGCAGGATGCCGATCACCAGCATCGCTTCGATGCTTTCCCGCCAGACGATAAAGAGCGCATTACCCATGCGACACCTCTCTGGTGTCGGTTTTTTCCAGCACACTGCATACCTGGCAGCACATGCTGCGCATCTCTTCATTCGTCCCGCTGTTGGCGGCCAACCTTTCCAGCAGGTAGGCGGCGCACATGGCGGAACGGCTGCAGCCGGTGAGGGTGTAACGCATCAGCTGGTTCAGCGCGCCGGTGAGCACGGCCTGATCCAGCGCACCGGAAAAAACAGCCCGATCTTCATCCGTCTCGGCACCTGACACGCCCAATCCATTCATACAGGTATGCCTTACCGCGCAATGATGCGGTGATGGAGAAGCGGTCGGGTAAATCGTGATGCTTGTTTTCATGGGAACCCCTATAAATTCATTTTGCGGGCGAATCGCTGCGTCGCGTGCTCGCTCATTCCTCGCCTATCCATTTGATATGTCTCGTCACTCGCTGCGCGGCTCCTTGCGCTTCATCCCGCAAAAGTGAATTTCTAGAGGCTCCCTTCATGTCGCACTCCTTCACTTCACGATGATGAGGCAGCGCCCGGTATCGGGATGGAACTCGTCGAAAAACTCGTACTCGCCGGGCTTGAGCGGGGCAATCACCAGAAAGGATTCCGCCCCCGGTGCCAGCACTTTTTCTTTGCGCAGCCGCAGGCTTTCGAACTCGATGGCATCGTGACCCTCGTTGCGAATCACGATCTTGATACGCACCCCGGCAGGCACATCCAGTTTGTCGGGAATGAGTTTCCCTCCTTTGGCGACCACGGTATAGGTGAGCAAGTCCGCAGCTCTGGCTTGCGCGGGCGAAAGAAGCAAAGCAACCGTGGCGAGCATGGCGAGCGCGAAAGCGCCGGATGCCCGGCTGATACTGATGCGAGGTTGCAAAAAACTCATGGTGAATCTCCTCGACACGCGGGGCTGGATGCCCCCGCGTGGTGATTGGTGTGCCAACATATTCAACCGGAAAAAGTCCCGGTTGACCCCGGTGTGCGCAGCATCTTGTCCACTTCTCCGAAATGCAGCTCCTCTTCGCTGATCAATTCGCGCGCATAGTCCTCAAGCAAAACGGAGCGGTCGCGCGCCACTTCCAGCAGATCGTAATAGGACTGCTTGGCCGCATTTTCATGCGCCATCGATTCGCGCAAAATATCGCCCACATCATGCTTGTGGCTCTCCAGCAGCGGCCCGATGGTGAGCGAAGGATGCCCGCCCAGATGAGTGATCAGCTCGCCCGCGCGCCGCGCATGCAGCAACCCTTCATCCGCCTGCGCTTGCAGCCATGAAACAATGGGAAGCCGGTTGAAGCCGAATACCATCAGCGAGTAGTGGGTGTAGCGCACGACTCCCGCCAGCTCCAGCTCCATGATTTTGTTGAGCAGCTCAATTGCTTTGGTTTTATCGAGTTCCATTTTGATTTCTCCTTTAAGTAAGTGCCGCAAATCGGCAGCAACGCAGCATCAGAAACTTGCTTTCACGCGCAGGCCGACAACCTTCGCGGCGGATGCAGTTCTGTCACCCCCAGGCTGGCGAACCAACTGGAAGTCCGGGGTCAACTCCAGTTTTTCGTTGAGGCGCATCCGGTAGTAGATTTCGAGCAGTTGCTCGGAACCCGAGGCGGCATAACCAAAATCCGGTGTGGCATCGGCATCAACGTCCAGCGTTGCGGAGTTATCGCGGAAATTCTGGCTGGTGCGCAGCCAGCCCAATGCCGCGCCCACGGCATCCGCGCTGCGGCTCCAGTAGTTGCCGCCGAATTCCGCGCCCGCCGTCAGCGTCTGATCGAAGCGCACATTACCGTTCAGGTTTTTGCCATAACGCCCGAATACCGTGGTCGCATCGCCGACGCGCTGGTCGATGCTGGCACCCCATCCCGAATGGCGCTCGATTGCGGTATCGAATTCATTCTGGTAAGCCGTTGACTGGCCGTTGCGCCAGGCATACAGGCGATAGGTACCGTCCAACCCGCCGGAAAACTTGCGCCCGAATTCCAGTTGTCCGATGATGAACGGGGAGCTGAAACTGCGCTCGTAAGCCGCGCCGTTACCTGCGCCGAACACGCCCAGCGAGGCCTTCCACCATTCAGGCTTGTCGGTTTCGTTGTGGTAGGCGATGCGCACGCCCGGCGTGAAACCGTAAGCATCCACCCCCGCGTCGCCGCCCGAATCCAGCAACGGATTATGGACGAATACATTGTTGAGAAATTTGGCTGATTCGTCATCCGCTGCCGCGTTCTGGTCGAAGAACACGAATGGGTCGATCTTGCCAAAGTTGATTTCCAGATGTTCGCGGGAATGGGGTTTGTGGCCACCGAACGGCAGCGGCACGTCCAGTTGATACCATGCCTGGGCGAGCAGTGCGGTGGAATCGTCGCGGTTGGTGAGCTGGAAGGCGGTGCTGTTGGGTGTGCCGGTCAGCGTATTGTTGAGCGCGAGCCCGTTGCCCTGCCCCAGCCGGAACTGGGCGAAAATATGGCCTTCGGCATTGCCGATTTCGCCGCCCGGCAACGTGACGGCGACATCGCCACGGTAGTTGAGCGCGCTGCCCGCCTCGCCCGCAGCTATCGCGGACTTGTTGGCGCGCTGCCCCACCATGACCAGACTGCCGCTCGCCGTGATACCTTCCAGCGATTCGATCGTGCGCGCCTGTTTTTGCATGGAGAGCGTGCGAAATTCGATATCCTTCAGGCGCGTGACAACTTCAGGATCTTTTTCGCTGAGACGGTCGCTGTCGAGCGCGGAATCCATTCGGGCATTGTTTTCTTCCAGCGCCTTAACTCGTTGCGCCAGTTCGCCTTCTGGCTTGGCTGGTAAGGTTTGCGCCTTTTTCTCCAACTCGGCGTTGCGGGCTTCCAACTTCTCCATGCGCTCGCTCAGGCGGCGCAGCTCTTTCACCAGCTCCGTCTGTGATGTGTCGGCGGCGAAGGCGGGGAGCGCGCCGGCCAGCATGGCAGCAGCCAGCGCCCCGACAAGATGTTTGTGCTTGAACGGCGACATGTTAGTAGCCCCCTTTTTTGCCGATGCCAACATAGGTGAATTCATATTCCACCTCAAACGGTTTGAACCAAGGGCGCACACCGGTCAGACGATCGGTGTGGCGGCCAAAATGGCTGCCAGACCCCGGTGGAGAAATACTGTATTTAACCGTGTACTTGCCAGGCCCCTTGAGCTTGACGTTATCGCCGTAGTGCGGGCCGTCGTTGGCGACCATCGGCATGAAGTCGCCGCTGATTTTCTCGCCGCTGCCCTGTTTGGTGACTTCATATTTGATGGACAAATAAGGCATCCACGCACCTTCTTCAAAACCATTGGAATTGCTGGCCAGCGCGTGAATGTCCGCCTCCATGTGCACGTCGGACTCTTCGGCCTTGCGCATCATGCCGTCCGGTTCCATGGTGACGGGTTGCAGATAGACGGCGGCGATTTCCATACCGTTGCGCTGCTGCGGTGTGCCGATCGGGTATTCCACGGCATGAGCAGAAAAGGTCAGCGCTACGCCGACGAAAGTGGTAAAAGCGGTGAGTTTGCGGGCTTGGTGATTCATGGTCTTCCTTTCGTAGTGTAGTTAAATTGAGAACTGTTCTCATCTTATACGATAACTATTCTCATGTGCAAGTAATTTTTTATCTACGTAATAGAAAACGCAATTAGCAGATGTATGTAACAGTGGTGCAGTGGCACCATAAATTTGTACTGCTTGCCATATTGACCACCGACGGCAATGCTGGGAAACTGTCCGGGGAGACCAATAGGCAACAAAAGGCTGTTCGGCCTGCATTCCACGCCGCCAAACTTCCCACGCCACCAAACTTCGAGGGTAAACAGTATGGAAAGCGAAGAATTACGTAATGCGGGACTGAAGGTGACCACGCCGCGCCTGAAGATTCTGGGGTTGCTCGAAAGCGCCAGGGAAAAACACTTGACCGCCGAAGCCATCCATAGACAGCTGATTGATTCGGGGGAGGAAATCGGGCTTGCCACGGTCTATCGCGCCCTCACGCAGTTTGAAGCTGCCGGGCTGGTCACCCGCCACCACTTTGAAGGCGGGATAGCCGTTTTTGAGCTGGAACGCGGCCCGCACCACGATCATATCGTTTGCGTTCACTGCGGGCGGGTTGAGGAATTTTATGACAAGGTCATCGAAGACCGACAGCGCGAAGTCGCCAAGAAACTGGGTTTCACGCTATGTGACCACGCCATGACACTTTACGGCGAATGCAACAGCCCGGAGTGCCCGGGGCAAAATAACAAAAATGGTGTACTTGCCGGAACACTATAAACCTCCAAGAGAGCATGG